>NZ_JBVJVK010000005.1:90725-325133 GCF_055603705.1 Actinosynnema sp. NPDC037264
AACCGAGCGACGGAGGCCGATAACAAGAACCCCCCCCCCCCCCCCCCTCGCTCCCCCCCCCCCCCCCCCCCCCCCCCCCCCCCCCCCCCCGGTACTGTGCTGAAGGCGTCAGCGCACCTGGTTGCGGCTGTGGCGGGCCAGGGCGAAGACGCCCCCCGCGGTGGCGAGCATGGCCAGGGCAGAGACGGCGAACACGACGATGTCGGTGGTCATGCGATTTTTCCCCTTGCGTTGATCTCCCACTCGTCTTGACGTCCGGGTACCCGGTTTCGTGGCCCGACAGTCGTGTAATTCACACGATCGTGGAGGTAGAGGCAGTGGGACTGCGCGCACTTGAGGGGCGGGTGCTCGCCGTCGCGCCGTGGATCCTGGGCGCGTCCCTGCTCGGGCACCTGGCGATGGTGGCGTTCCAGACCAAGATGACCATGGTGGACCTGATGGTCTACCGGAACGCCTCACCCGAGCTGTTCACCGGTTTCCTCTACGACTGGCGGCTCAAGGAGTTCTCCGACCAGTTCGCCCTGCCGTTCACCTACCCGCCGTTCTCCGCGCTGGTCTTCGTGCCGCTGTCGTGGGTGCCGTGGGGCGTGGCCCGCTGGTTCTGGCAGCTCGCCTGCCTCGCCTGCCTGTGGTTCGTCACCCGCAAGTCCCTCCAGCTCGTCGGCAGCAACGACCCGCGCCGCGCGATGCTGTGGACCGGCCTGTTCGTGTGGGTCGAGCCGGTCCGCACGACCCTGAACTACGGGCAGATCAACCTGGTCCTGGCCGCCCTCCTGCTCGCCGCCATGGTCGACGCCCGCAACTGGCGGCAGGGCGCGGGCGTCGGCATCGCGGCCGGGTTGAAGCTCACGCCCGCCATCTCCGGCCTCTACTTCCTGGTCAACCGCCGCTACCAGGCCGCCGTGTGGTCGGTCGTGGCGTTCTTCGGCACGGTCGGGCTCGGCTACCTGATCTCGCCGCGCCTGTCGACCGAGTACTGGTTCCACCTGCTCGGCGACGCCTCCCGCGTCGGCCCGGTCGGTTCGGCGATCAACCAGTCGCTGCGCGGCGCGCTGTCCCGCACGGTCGGGTACGACATCGGGACCGGGCCGATCTTCCTGGGCGCCGTCGTGGTCGCCGCCGTGCTCACGGGGTTCGCGCTGCACGCGTCGGTGAAGGCCAAGGACGTGGTGGCGATGATCGTGTCCGTCCAGTTCCTCGGCCTGCTCGTGTCGCCGATCTCGTGGAGCCACCACTGGGTGTGGGCGGTGCCCGCGCTGATGTGGCTCGTCTACGCGGCCAAGCACCGGCTCGCCACGATCACGGCCGTCGCGTGGATCCTGGCGATCGGCAGCTACCTGATCTCGTTCCTGCTCAAGACGCAGCCGTCGATCTGGATCGTCTCGCGCCCCTGGTACTACTCGGCGCTGGGCTGGGTGTACCCGGCCGTGGGCGTGCTCACGCTCGTCACGGTCGCCGTGGTGCTCCGGCAGCGGACGTCGTCGACGTCACAGGAAGACGTCGAGCACCCCGTCGATCTCCTCCGCGAGTGACACGTCCAGCGCGGTGATCCCGCCGCTGGAGTGCGTGCCGCAGCGGAACGTGAGCGTGCGCCAGCGGATGTCGATGTCGGGGTGGTGGTTGTCGTTCTCCGCGATCTCCGCCACCCGGTTCACCACCTGCAGCGCCTGGGCGAAGCTCTCCAGCTCCACCGTGCGCACCAGCGCGGCGTCCTTCGCCTGCCACGAGGGCAACGAGGTCAGCGCGGCGGTCACCTGGTCGTCGGTCAGCAGCTCGGCCATGGCCCCGATCGTCCCACCGAGCGGGGTAAGCTGCGCGTTCGCCACGGGAGTCCGGTGCTGCGCCGGGCTGAGAGGAAGGCGCGCGAGCCTTCGACCGTCCACACCTGATCCGGGTCATGCCGGTGTAGGGAGAGATGATGTTCCGACGAGTGCTGCCCGCCGTGACCGCGTTCGCGCTGCTCACGGCCTGCTCGGTGACCACGTCCAGCACGCCTCCGCCGGGGGAGCGGGTCGTCACGCTGGTGACGCACGACTCGTTCGCCCTCAGCCCCGGGCTGCTGGAGCAGTTCAAGGCCGACACCGGCATCACGATCAAGCCCCTGGCCAGTGGTGACGCCGGCGAGGTGACGAACAAGCTGGTCCTGACCAAGGACGCCCCGATCGGCGACGTCGCCTTCGGCGTGGACTCCACGTTCGCGTCCCGCGCCCTGAAGGAGGGGGTGTTCGCCGAGTACGCGAGCCCCGAGGCGCAGCAGGGCGCGCAGCGCTACCAGCTCGACCCGCCGAACCGGCTGCACGCCGTCGACGTCGGCGACGTGTGCCTGAACATCGACGTCGCGGCGTTCAAGGACGTCGGCGAGCCCAAGCAGTACGCCGACCTGGCCGACCCGAAGTACAAGGACATGCTGGTGGTCGAGGACCCGGCGACGTCCTCCCCGGGCCTGGCGTTCCTGCTCGGCACGATCGCCACGTTCGGCGAGCAGAACTGGCAGAACTACTGGGGCCAGCTCAAGGCCAACGGCGTGAAGGTCGTCAGCGGCTGGGAGGAGGCCTACACGCAGGACTTCTCCGGCTCCAGCGGCAAGGGGCCGCGGCCGATCGTGGTGTCCTACGCGTCGTCGCCGTCCGCGGAGATCGGTGACGACGGCGCGCCGCGCACCAAGGCGCTGCTGGACACGTGCTACCGCCAGGTCGAGTACGCGGGCGTGCTGAACGGCGCGAAGAACGCCGAGGACGCGAAGAAGGTCCTGGACTTCCTGCTCGGCGAGCAGGTGCAGGCCGACGTGCCGGGCCAGATGTACGTCTACCCGTCGCGGGAGGGCGTCGCGCTGCCGGAGGCGTGGACGAAGGCCGCGCCGCTGCCCGCCTCCGCGCGGTCGCTGCCGGCCGCCGAGGTCGACGCGAACCGCGAGCGGTGGGTCCAGCAGTGGCGCGCGTTGGTCCAGGGCTGAGCACACGGCCGGGTCCACCCCAGCGACGACGTCCGAGCCCTCGCCTGGCCTGGTCGCTCGCCGCGCTGCTGCCGCTGGCGTTCCTGGGCGTGTTCTTCGCGTGGCCGGTGCTGGCGATCGTCGCGCTCGGCCTGGACGAGGGCGGCGTGCTGCCGGTCCTCGCCCGGGCCGACACGTGGGACCTGGTCGGGTTCACCCTCGGCCAGGCCGCCGCGGCGACGACGTTGGCGCTGGTCACGGGCCTGCCGGTGGCGTTCCTGCTGGCCCGGTGCCGGGTCCGGGGCACGGGGCTGGTGCGCGCGGCGGTGATGGTGCCGTTCGTGCTGCCGACCGTGGTGGTGGGGCTGGCGTTCCGGGCGTTGTGGCCCGACGGCGGCGTGCTGCCGATCGTGCTGGCCAACGCGTTCTTCAACGTCGCCGTGGTCGCCCGCACGGTCGGCGGCCTGTGGGCTCGGGTCGACCGGCGGGCGGAGGACGCGGCACGGGCCCTGGGCGCGTCCCGCGCCCGCGCGTTCACCTCCGTCGTGCTGCCGTCGTTGGCGCCGGCGATCGGGTCGGCGGCGTCGGTGGTGTTCCTGTTCTGCGCCACCAGCTTCGGCGTGGTGCTGGTGCTCGGCGGCGCGCGGCACCGCACCGTGGAGACCGAGATCTACCTGCGCACGGTGGAGCTGTTCGACCTGTCGGGCGCCGCCGCGCTGTCGCTGGTCCAGTTCGTCGCCGTGATCGCGGTGCTCGTGATCGGCGGCCTGGCCCGCCGCAAGCGCGAGAAGTCTCTGTCGCTGCGGATCGAGCCACCCCGCCGGCCCACCGGCGGCGAGTGGGGCGTGGTCGTCGCGGCGTGGCTGGTCGTGGCGGCGCTGCTGGCCCCGGTCGTGGGGCTGATCGCCCGATCCCTGGCCACCGACGACGGCTGGAGCTTCGCCGGGTACGCGGCGCTGGCGGGCACGGGGGAGCGCGGCACGCTGGCGGTGTCCGGCCTGGACGCGGCGCTGAACTCGGTGCGCACGGCCACCGACGCCACGCTGGTGGCGCTGCTGGTCGGCGTGACGTCCTCGATCGTCCTGGTGGGGCTGCGGCGGCACCGGTCCTGGTTCGCGGAGACCCTGGACACCGCGCTGATGCTGCCGCTGGGCGTGTCCGCCGTGACGCTCGGCTTCGGCTACCTGATCACGATGGACGCGCTGCCCGGCGACTTCCGCACCTCACCGCTGCTGGTGCCGTTGGCGCAGGCGCTGGTGGTGACCCCGTTGATCGTGCGGATCGTGCTGCCGGTGCTGCGCGCGGTGGACGAGCGGCTGCGGCAGGCGGCGGCGACGTTGGGCGCGAGCCCGTGGCGGGTGTGGCGCGAGGTGGACCTCCCGCTGGCGTCGCGGTCGCTGCTGGCGGCGGCCGGGTTCGGGTTCGTGGTGGCGCTGGGCGAGTTCGGCGCGACGAGCTTCCTGGCCCGGCCGGACGCGCCGACGCTGCCGGTGGTGATCGCGCGGCTGATGTCCCGGCCGGGTGAGCTGAACAGCCAGATGGCCTACGCGGCGTGCGCGTTGCTGATGGTGGTGACCACGGTGGCCGTGCTCGTGATCGAGCGGTTGCGCGTGCCGAGCGGCGGGGAGTTCTGATGTCGTTGCGGGTCGGCGGGTTGAGCGTGGCCTACGGGCCGGTGACCGCGGTGTCCGAGGTGGACCTGTCCATCGGGGACGGCGAGGTGGTGGCGCTGCTCGGGCCGTCCGGGTGCGGCAAGTCGACGTTGCTGCGCGCCGTGGCCGGGCTGGAACCGCCTACCGCGGGCACCGTGTCGTGGGACGGCGTCGACCTGGCCGGCACCCCCGTGCACCGGCGGGGTTTCGGGTTGGTGTTCCAGGACGGCCAGCTGTTCCCGCACCGCGACGTGGCGGGCAACGTGGCGTTCGGGCTGCGGATGCGCCGGGTGGAGCGGGAGGCGCGCGAGAAGCGGGTGGCCTCGCTGCTGGACCTGGTCGGCCTGGCGGGCTACGCCGAGCGCCGCGTGACCGAGCTGTCCGGTGGCGAGCAGCAACGGGTGGCCCTGGCCCGCGCCCTCGCGCCACGCCCCAGGCTGCTCCTGCTGGACGAACCGCTGTCCGCCCTCGACCGGGCGTTGCGGGAGCAGCTGGCGGTCGACCTGGCGCGGCTGCTGCGCGACACGGGCGCGACCGCGCTGGTGGTGACCCACGACCACGACGAGGCGTTCACCCTGGCCGACCGGGTGGCGGTGATGCGGGCGGGTCGCATCGTGCAGGTCGGCGAGCCGGCCGCGGTGTGGAAGAACCCGTCCGACGTCGAGACCGCCCGGTTCCTCGGGTGCGGCAAGGTCCTGTCGCCTGAGGACGCCGAGCGCTTCGTGGGCGTGCGGGCGCGGGTCGGCCTGCGTGCGACGGCACTGCGCGCCGACCCGGCCGGCGCCGTCGAGGCGGAGGTCCTGGAACGCGTCCACCGCCGCGACCACGTGCGGCTGCTCGTGCGGCTGGCGGGCGAGGACTTCGAGGCGGTCGCCCCGGTCGCCACCCCACCGTCACCCGGCGACCGGGTCACCCTGTCCGTGGACCACGACGGCGTCGCGGTCATCGGGTGAGCCGACCGCCCGGCGACGCCCTTCGCCCGGCCGCCTCGCCGCCGCACGTAGGCTCCCGGCCGTGACCTCCAAGCCGGTGACCGACCTGCGCGGCCTCGCGGGCTTCGTGCTGATCTCCCGCTTCCTCACCGAGCTGGCCCTGCTGGGTGGACTGGCCGCGGCCGGCGCTCGCCTCGGCGGCGGAGCGGTGCTCGGCGTGGCCCTCGCCGTCCTGCTGCCGGTGACGGCGGCGGTCGTCTGGGGCGCGGCCATCGCGCCCCGCGCGCGGCGGCGGCTGCCCGAGCCCGGCCGGTTCCTGGTGGAGCTCGTCCTGTTCGGGGCCGCCGGCCTGGCGGTGGCGCGGTCGGGGTGGCCGGTGGCCGGCATCCTGCTCGCGGTCACCGGGATCGGGTTCGCCGCCCTCACCAGGGTCTTCGCCAAGGACGGCTGAACCACGCCGTCATCGGGCGAGGTCGAGCGCGTACTCCACGTCCCCGTGCTCGGCGCCCTCGATGTAGTCGGGCCACTCCTCGTGGAACGTCCGCACGTGCGCCAACCCGACCTTCTCCAACACCCGCCGCGACCCGGTGTTCACCGCCATCGCGTACGCCACGACCCGCGTCAACCCCGTCGCGCGCCCGTGCTCCACCAACGCCGCCGCGCCCTCCGCGGCGTACCCGCGCCCCCAGTGGTCGGGGTGCAGCCGGTACCCCAGCTCGGCCACACCCCCGCCCGCCGCGCTCAGCTCGAACCACCCGATGAAGTCCCCCGACCCCTTCAGGTGCGCGGCCCACCACCCGCCGCCGAGCAGCTTCGGCAGCACGACCCGCTCCACGTCCGCCCGCGACACCGGCTTGCCGTCCTCGATGTACCGCATCACCCGCGGCTCGGCCAGCAGCCACGCCACCGCGTCCACATCGGACTCGACGAACCCGCGCAGCACCAACCGCCCGGTCTCCAACGACACCACGTCCACGTCGCCGATTGTCGGCTAGTTGTCCTTGGTGGCCAACCGCATTGCCGCCAATGACAGCCCGATCAGCACGTAGCACCCCGCCAACGCCGTGCTGCGCCACAACCCCTCGGTCGGCAACGGGTCGCGCATCACGTCGACCAGGCCCTCCCACGCGGACGTGATGAGGTACGGGTGCAGCCAGTCCAACGCGCTGAAGACGCCCAGCACCGCGAACACGATCACACCGGCCATCGTCGCCGCCATCACCACCAACGGGTGCTCGGTGCACGCCGAGATCGCCATCGCGATCGCCGCCACACCCCACACCTGCACGGTGACCAGCAGGATCGTCAGCACGATCCGCCCGAGCGCCGCGCCGAACGACAGCGTGGACCCCGACAGCGTGAGCATCCCCTCGCCGCCGAACAGCACCACACCGGTGATCGCGCCGACGAACGCGATCAACGTCACCGCGAACAACGTCATCGTGGCCACGCCGAACGCCTTGATCCCCAGCAGCCGCAGCCGACCCACCGGCGAGATCATCAACCCGCGCAACGTGCCGTGCTGCGCCTCGCCGGCCAACCCGTCCGCCGCCCAGATCGCGCCGACCAGCGGCAGCAGCAGCGGCAGCGCCAGGAACAGCGTGAACACCGGCAGCACGAGCCCGTTGCCCGCGATGATGGCGGCCAGGCCCGGCCCCGCCGGACCGTCGCCGTCGGTGGCGAACCACAGGCCGATCCCGGCCAGGATCGGCACCAGGCACAGCGACGCCAGCCCGATCACCGTCCGCGGCCGGCGCACGATCCAGCGCAGCTCCGAGCGCAGTTGCCTGCCCAGCGGAGCGCGCGCGGCGACCAGCGCGCTCATCGGGACCCCTCCTCGATCGTGTCCACGGCGGACAGGTTGTGCTCGGACTCCTCGGCCTCGGTGAGCCGGGCGAACAGGTCCTCCAGACCGGTGCGGTGACGACGCGCCTCGTGCACCTCGACCCCCGCGTCCACCAGCGTCCGCACCACCACGGGCGCGGTCGTGCCGATCAGCTCGACCCGCACGCCCTCCTCGATCGGGCGCGCCGAGATCCGACCGGCGCGCAACGCGTTCAGCGCGTCGTCCACGTCCGGCGTGACGATCAGCAGCGCGCTGCTGTCCGCGTGCAGCAGCTCGGCCAGTTCCCCTTGCGCCACCACGGTTCCCCGGTGCAGCACGGCCACGTGCGTGCACGTCGCCTCGATCTCGCTGAGCAGGTGCGACGACACGACGACCGTGCTGCCCGCCTCGTGCAGGTCCGCGATCACCTTGCGCACCTCGCGCGTGCCCGCCGGGTCCAGCCCGTTGGTCGGCTCGTCCAGCACGATCAGCTTCCGCTTCACCAGCAGCGCCGAGGCCAGCCCCAGCCGCTGCTTCATGCCCAGCGAGTACCCCCGGTAGCGCCGGTGCGCGGCGGCGGCGAGGCCGACCCGCTCCAACGCGTCCTCGACGGCCTGCTTGATGTCGCCCGAGGCGAGCAGCGGCTCGAAGGCCGCCGCCCGCCGCAGGTTCTCCCGCCCCGACAGGAACGGGTGGAAACCCGGACCCTCGACCAGCGCGCCCACGTGCGGCAACGCCTCCGCGACGCCGTCGGGCAACGCCTTGCCGAGCAGCTCGACCTCGCCCTCGGTCGGCCGCACGAGCCCGAGCAGCATGCGGATCGTGGTGGTCTTGCCCGACCCGTTGGGGCCGAGCATCCCGAGCACCGCCCCCCGCGGCACGTCGAGGTCCACCCGGTCCACCGCGACCGTGCGCCCGTACACCTTGCGCAGTCCCCGCGTCCGGGCCGCGTGGACCGGGGTGGAGCCGGTGCTCACCGGCTCCACCCGCGCGCTGGTCGAGGTACTCACTTGACCTGGCCGATCGCGTCCACGAGCACCTGCTCCGGCACCGCGCCCGCGGCCACCCGGCCGTCGTCGGCGATCAGCAGGCCGCCGACCCGGGTGGTGATGAGCGTGCCCGATCCCCACTCGCCGCTGACCGGCTTGCCCAGCTGCTTGATCAGGCCCTGCACGTCGACGTCCCCGCCTTCGCCGCGCTCCTGCCAACGGCCCTCGCGCTCGCCCTGCCGACCCTGCTCGCCCTGCACGTCGGCGAGACCGCTCAGGGCCTCGTCCGTCACGCGGGCGGCCAGCACGACGTCCCAGCCCTCGCCGATGACCTGCGGGTTCGCCTCGGTGAACGCCCGCTCGGCGGCGGCCTTGTCCTCGGCCGACGGCTCGTCGACCTCGGGCTCGGTCACCTTAGCGCCGGCCGGCGGCGTGAACGCGAACAGCGACGCGTCCTGCGGGCCGACGTTCAGCTCGGAGAACCCGACCTGCATGGCAGGCGCGTCCGTGCCGTTGGTCAGCACGGCCACCCGCAGCGGCACCCGCAGCTCCGAGTCGACCGCGACGCGCACCTCGCGCAGCACCGTCTTCTCGGTCGGCTTCGGCGTCAGCACCAGCTCGTACACCGGCCGGTTCGCCACCCGGGCGGTGCCGTCGACGGTGACGTCGCTGTACTCCTGGATCGCCGCCACCACCTGCCGCGACAGCGTCACCGGGTCCGTCGGCACGGCCTGCTGCTCGCCGCCGAGCTCCGGCTTGCCGTGCTCGAACGCGCCGTGCGGCATCTTCGTCACGGTCTGCTCGGCCGAGTCCCACAGCCACGCCGTCTGGCCGTCGTCGACGAACGTGCGCTCGGAGTCGCCGCTGGGCAGCTGCACCCGGAGCTTGCCCTGGCCGTCGGTCCAGACGCGCAGGTTGCTGGCGCCGTCCGAGGCCTGCGGCACGCCGGCGATCGCCGGGATGCCCAGGTCGTTGTCCACGTCCACCGTGCCGCCGAACGCGGCCGGCTGGGCGTTCAGCACGGACTCGACCAGCGCCTCGGCGCTCACGTCCGGCAGCACCGGTGCGGGACCGGCGCCGGCGGGCATCGCGAGGAGCCCGAGCCCGGTCGCACCGGCGACCACGCCTACCGCCGCCGCCACGACGGTCACCCTTCTCCGGTTCATGTGTCCCCTCCTCCTACCGGGCAGCCCCTTGCGACCCGACAACCCAGACACTCCTCCGCGAGCCCTGAGATCGAGCTGAGAGCGGCCCGGACGCTGAGAGCGGACTGAGACTCCCGCGCCGATTGTCCTCCTCACGGGGCATGCTGTGGGACGTGAGACCACGGGTGCTGGTTGTGGACGACGAGATCGGCGTGCGGCGTGCGTTGGAACGCGGCCTGTCCGCGGAGGGCATGGAGGTGGTGACCGCCGCCGACGGCCCCAACGCCCTGCGCGTGGCGTTGACCGGCGCGTTCGACGTGGTGCTGCTGGACATCATGCTGCCCGGCCTGTCCGGCTACCGGGTGTTGCAGCGGATGCGCGCCGAGGGGGTGCGCACGCCCGTGCTGATGGTGTCGGCCAAGGACGGCGAGGTCGACCAGGCCGACGGCCTCGACCTCGGCGCCGACGGCTACCTGGTGAAACCGTTCTCGTTCGTGGTGCTCGTGGCGCAGGTCCGGGCGTTGCTGCGGCGCAACTCCGCCGACCTGGCGCGGCGCAGGCTCAAGCTGGGCGAGCTGGTGGTGGACCGCGCCATGCGCGAGGTGAGCTGGGCCGGCGAGCCGGTGTCGCTGTCGCCGCGCGAGTACGCCGTGCTCGACGTGCTGGCCAGCCGGGCCGGATCCGTCGTGACCAAGGACGAGCTGCTGCGCACGGTGTGGGGCGACGAGCAGGCCGCCACCCGCAACGCGGTCGAGGTCTACGTCGGCTACCTGCGGCGCAAGCTCGACGCGATGGGCGCGGGCGAGGTCGTGCGCACCGTGCGCGGCCACGGCTACCTGGCGTCCACGCCCGACCTCGACGCGGCGCTGGGTTCGGCGGGGACCAGGCGCAGGTGAACCCGCGCCGGTGGTGGCCACCGCGCCGGTGGTGGCTGCGGCGGACGCTGCGGTTCCGGATCACCGTCGTGGCGACCGGCGTGGCCCTGCTGTGCCTGCTCGCGTTCACCCTCCTCGCACCCCAGCTGATCGGGTACGTGCAGGTCAACGCGGTGGACCGGGAGCTGGCCAAGGCGGAGAACACGCGGGTGCTCGACACCGCGGGCAACCCGCTGGACGGCGGGCCGAAACCCGACCTGACCGCGGCGGAGATCCGCGCGCTCAAGTCCGGCGAACCCGTGCTGCGGATCGACGGCCCCAGCGCGCACCGGTGGGTCGGCCGGGTGGAGTTCGCCGCCGACGGCACGCCCCGGCTGCACGTCGCCGGCGACACGCTGGTCGGCTACCGCGAGGCGAACCAGCTGGGCACGCGGTGGCTCGCGGTGGCCGCGGTGCTGGTCGCGGGCCTGGTCGGGATCGCGACGTGGCTGGCCGTGCGGTCGTCGTTGAGGCCAGTGGAGCGGATGCGGGTGGCCGCGGCGGAGCTGCCGCGCGGCCGGCGGCTGCCCGTGCCGGCCGCGCGGGACGAGCTGCAAGCGCTCGCCGAGGCGTTGAACGCCCTGCTGGCCCGCCGCGACGAGGCCACCGAACGGCTGCGCCGGTTCACCGGCGACGCCGCGCACGAGCTGCGGTCGCCCGTGACGTCCGTGCGGGCGCAGGCCGAGGTGGCGGTGGCGCACCCCGACCCGGACTTCTCCATCGAGGTGCTCGAATCGGTGGTGGAGGAGTCCGAACGGCTGTCCGCGCTGGTGGACGCGTTGCTGATCCTGGCGCGCGCGGACACCGGCGAGCTGCCGCGCGCCGAGCCCGTCGATCTGGTGCTGCAGGCGCAGGCCGCCGTCGACCGGCTGGGGGAGACGGAGCTGCTCGTGCAGCTGGCCGCGCCGATGAGCGCGTGCCTGGTCTCCGCCGCGGGCGCGGAGGTCGAGCTGGTGCTGGACAACCTGCTGCGCAACGCCGCCCGGTACGCCCGGACGTTCATCCGGATCTCCGTGCTGCCGGCCGTGCGCGAGGTGCGGTTGCTGGTCGACGACGACGGGCACGGCATCCCCGAAGAGCACCGGGAGAAGGTGTTCGACCGCTTCTACCGGGTCGAATCGGACCGGGGACGGGCCACCGGCGGGTTCGGGCTGGGGCTCGCGCTGGTGGCGCACCTGGTGCGGCGGCGGCGCGGGACGATCCGGGCGGGCGAGTCGCCGGAGGGCGGCGCCCGGCTGGAGGTGCGCTGGCCGCTCTACCGGTGACGGGCGCGGCCGGCAGGATCGGCGACCGTGCCCGAGCTGAGAACCACCACCCTGGTCGACGCGCCGCTGCGGACCGTCGCCGCCGCGCTGCTGGACGCGCGACTGCTGGCCCGAGCCGTGCGAGGGCTGGGCGTGCGGATCACGGGTGGCGCGCCGGTGCTGTTCGCGGGCGCGTCGCTGGCCGGGTCCGTGGGGCCGGTGACCGGGACGCTGGTCGTGACGCGGGCCGACACCACGGGGGTGTCGGCGGAGCTGGTCGGTGGGCCGTTGCCGAGGTTCACGCTGGTCACGGACCTGCTGCACACCGGCGGCGGCACGATGGTGGTCGATTCCGTCGAGTGGTCCAGCCCCGGCGGCCCGTTCGGGCGGCTGGCGGACGTCCTGGTGGGGCGCGGCCTGGCCCTGAAAGTCCTGGAAGCCCGTGCCGCCGCCGTGTCCGCGCGCAGCATCGACCTGCTGAGCGCGCGCGTAGTAGTAGGTGCGGCGATCATTCGTGACGGCCTGCTCCTGGCCCAGCAACGCAGTTACCCGCCCGAGGCCGCCGGCAAGTGGGAACTGCCGGGCGGACGCGTCGAGCCGGGCGAAACCGACCACGCCGCCGTGATCCGCGAGTGCTCGGAGGAACTGGGCGTGACCGTCGCCCCGGGCGACCAGATCGGCCCGGACATCCCCCTCCGCTCCGACCTGATCCTCCGCGCCTACACGGCCACCCTGACCTCCGGCACCCCGACCCCGACCGACCACCAGGCCGTCCGCTGGCTGACCTCCGCCGGCCTGGACACCGTCGACTGGCTCCCCGCCGACCGCGTCCTCCTCCCCGCCCTCCACCCCCTCCTCTCCTGACCCCCGCGCGTCGAACGCCCGGGTCCCGCGTGTCCTGCGTTCGCGGGACCTGAGCGTTCGACTTGCGCAGTCAGCCCAGGCCGGACATGCGCAGGGCGGCGTCGAGGCGGTGACCGCAGCGCTCACGGGAGCGCTCCGCGCCGTGCGCCCGCGCCCGCTCCAGCTCGGCCGGGTCGTCGAGCAGCCCCTGCGTCACCTCGCGCACGGGCCGCAGCTCCTCGACCACCGCGTCCGCCGTCGCCTCCTTCAGCTCCGAGTAGTCCTTCAGCGAACCCGCCAGCTCCTCCGGGTCCTTCCGCGTGCACGCCGCCAGGATCTCCAGCAGGTTCGCCACGCCCGGCTGCTCCTCCGGCGCGTAGCGCACCTCGCCCCGGTCGTCGGTCACCGCCCGCCGGATCTTGCGCCGCACCAGGTCAGGCGGGTCGAGCACGAAGACCGTGCCCGCCGCGTCCTTCGCCGTCTTGGCCATCTTCCGCGACGGATCGGCCAGGTCGCGGACCCGTGACGCGGTCGGCGGCACGACCGAGCGCGGCATCACGAACACCTCGCCGTACGTGCCGTTGAACCGGCGCGCCAGCACCCGCGCCAGCTCCACGTGCTGCCGCTGGTCGTCACCGACCGGCACCTCGTGCGCGCCCTGCAGCAGGATGTCGGCCGCCATCAGCACCGGGTACGTGAGCAGGCTCAACCGGACCGACGACCGGCCCGCCGACTTCTCCTTGAACTGGATCATCCGGGCCGCCTCGCCGTACGTGCAGGTGCACTCCAGCACCCACGTCAACGCGCCCAGCTCGCGGACCAGGTCGGACTGCACGGCCACCGACCGCGGATCGACGCCGGCGGCGATGAGCACCGCCAACTGCTCCCGGGTCAGCGATCGCAGTCGTGACGGGTTGTGCGACGTCGTCATCGCGTGCAGGTCGCTGATGAAGTAGACGTCCTCTTCGGTGCCCTCGGCGGCCCACCGCCTGATCGCGCCGAGGTAGTTGCCCAGCTGGACGGGACCGGACGGGGTGATCGCGGACAGCCTGATCATGGTGATCCCTTCGGGGTGTGCCCGCTCGACGTGACCCCCGAAAGCACGAAGGCCGCCCCGGCGGGCGGCCTGCGTTCGTCTGACGCGCAGTTCTCAGGGCCGCCGGAAGGCGGACCACCAGAACGGGTAAAGAGTGCGCATAGCCGCGATCCTAGCGTGTTACCCGGGTGTGTCACGGGTCTACATTTCTTCTATGTACGTCGTGCTGCTGGAGTACACCGCACCGCTGGACGAGGTCGACTACGCGCTCCCGGACCACGTGGAGTGGCTGAAGAAGCAGTACGAGGCCGGGCACTTCCTGGCCTCGGGCCGTCAGGTGCCCCGCGTGGGCGGCGTGATCATCGCGCGGCCGATGTCGCGCGGGAAGCTGGACGCGCTGCTGGCGACCGACCCGTTCGCGACCGCCAAGCTGGCGAAGTACCAGGTGGTGGAGTTCCAGGCCACCCGGACCGCGCCGGAGCTGGCCAGGATCAACGAAGCGGTGATGGGCTAGCCCGCGGGCGGCCCCGTCCCACCCGGCGTCGGCCGGGCGGTGGCCCTCACGCGGCCACCTTCTTCTTGCCGGCCTTCTTCCCCGCCTTCGCCCCATCCGCCTTGCCGGCCTTCTTGCGCTCCTTGCGCTCCTGCTTGGCGGCCTTCTTCGCGGCCTTCTCCCGCGCCTTGAGCAGCACCACGACCGGACAGCTCTTGCACCTCGGCGTCGAACGGCAGCACTTCTTCTTCACCTTGACCTTGCCCACGCGGCGTGCTCCACTCATCCGGGTGTCCTCAGAGTAGGTGAGGCTGACCTCACCTGCCGTCCGTGTGTGGTAAGGGCACTGCGCCCGGTAAGCTGTACTCAGGCTGCGCGCGATCCAACGTCCGGCGCCTGGCTTCCCTCGCACAGACAGCTCTAGGAGTTCCGCGTGCCCACGGCCACCGCGTCGATCAAGGAAACGCTGGTCCGCAACGACCTGCGCAACGTCGCGATCGTCGCGCACGTTGACCACGGCAAGACGACCCTCGTCGACGCCATGCTCCGCCAGTCCGGGGCCTTCTCCGAACGTGCCGAGCTCGTCGACCGGGTCATGGACTCCGGCGAGCTGGAGCGTGAGAAGGGCATCACGATCCTGGCCAAGAACACCGCCGTGCGCCGCCACACGCCCGACGGTCCCGTCACCATCAACGTGGTCGACACCCCGGGGCACGCCGACTTCGGCGGCGAGGTCGAACGCGGCCTCTCCATGGTCGACGGCGTCGTGCTGCTCGTCGACGCCTCCGAAGGCCCGCTGCCGCAGACCCGGTTCGTGCTGCGCAAGACGCTGGCCGCCGGTCTTCCGGTGATCCTGGTGGTCAACAAGGTCGACCGCCCCGACGCCCGGATCTCCGAGGTCGTCGAGGAAGCCCACGACCTGCTGCTCGACCTGGCCAGCGAGGTCGGCGCCGACGACTCGGTGCTCGACCTGCCGGTCGTCTACGCCTCGGCGCGCGCCGGCCGGGCCTCGCTCAACCAGCCCGAGGACGGCGGCCTGCCCGACGAGGAGAACCTCGACGTGCTGTTCGAGGTCCTGTTCAAGCACATCCCGGCCCCGCTGGGCGACTCCGACGCGCCGCTGCGCGCGCTGGTGACGAACCTCGACGCGTCGTCGTTCCTCGGCCGCATCGCGCTGTGCCGGATCGAGGCGGGCACCATCCGCAAGGGCGAGACGGTGGCCTGGTGCCGCGAGGACGGCACGATCCAGAAGGTCCGCATCACCGAGCTGCTGATCACCGAGGCGCTGGACCGCGTGCCCGCCGAGCAGGCGCGGGCCGGTGACCTGGTCGCCATCGCCGGCATCCCGGACATCACCATCGGCGACACGCTCGCCGACGTGGACAACCCCGAGCCGCTGCCGCGCATCACGGTGGACGAGCCCGCGATCTCGATGACCATCGGCGTCAACACCTCGCCGCTGGCCGGCCGCGGGGGCGGCACCAAGCTGACCGCGCGGGTGCTCAAGGCCCGGTTGGACTCGGAGCTGGTCGGCAACGTGTCGGTGCGCGTGCTGCCCACCGAGCGCCCGGACACGTGGGAGGTGCAGGGCCGCGGTGAGCTGGCGCTGGCCATCCTCGTCGAGCAGATGAAGCGGGAAGGCTTCGAGCTGACCGTCGGCAAGCCGCAGGTGGTCACCAAGACCGTCGACGGCAAGCTGCACGAGCCGTTCGAGCGGTTGACGATCGACGCGCCGGAGGAGCACCTGGGCGCCATCACCCAGCTGCTGGCCAACCGCAAGGGCCGGATGGAGAACATGTCCGGCCACGGTTCCGGGCGGATCAAGCTGGAGTACGTCGTGCCGTCGCGCGGCTTGATCGGCTTCCGCACCGAGTTCCTCACCGAGACGCGCGGCACCGGCATCGCGAACGCGGTGTCCGAGGGCTACGCGCCGTGGGCCGGCGAGATCCGGACCAGGCACAACGGCTCGCTCGTCGCCGACCGGTCGGGCCAGATCACCGCGTACGCGATGATCCAGCTGGCGGACCGGGGCACGTTCTTCGTCGAGCCCGGCGCCGAGGCGTACGAGGGCATGGTCGTCGGCGAGAACCCGCGCGCGGAGGACTTGGACGTCAACGTCTGCCGTGAGAAGAAGCTGACGAACATGCGCACGTCGACCGCCGACGTGATGGAGACCCTGGCCCGGCCGCGGAAGCTGTCGTTGGAGGAGGCGCTCGAGTTCTGCGCCCCCGACGAGTGCGTCGAGGTCGCGCCGGAGGTCGTGCGGGTGCGCAAGGTGATCCTGGACGCGAACCAGCGGGGCCGCGAGCGCAGCCGCAACAAGTTGCGGGGCTGACCGCTACACCTTATATATAGGGTCTGCTCGACGGGCACCTCCGGCTTCGGCCAGGGGTGCCCGTCTGCATTCCCCAACGTCCACCCGTGGCCACCAAACACGATCGGGTGAACATAGGCCAAAAATGTACGGTAACACCGTTACCGCCCCTCGGTTGGAACATGAGGAAACCGACCGACCGCCCCGACCCCGACCACCCCACCCACCCCGCCTCCCAAACCCACCGGCTTCCCCCACCCCCACCTGCCACCCCCACAGCCCGCCCGCCGCCGGGCCCCACCGGCCCACCGGGCCCCGGACTTGCCGGACCTTGGACCTGCCGGGCCCCGGGCTTGCCGGACCCCGGGCTTGCCGGCCCCGGGCTTGCCGGACCTCGGACCTGCCGGACCTCGGACCTGCCGGACCTCGGACCCGCCGGACCGCGAGCCCTCTGGACCGCGAGCCCGTCGAACTGCCGGACCGCCCGACCTGCGGACCCGCCGACCGCCGACCCGACAGGCCGTCGGACCGCGAGCCCGCCGGGCCCCCGACCTGCGGACCCCGACCTGCGGCCCCGGATGTGGGACCCCGCGCGGTGAGGGGTGGGGAGTGGCGGGGGTTTGGCGGGTGGGAGTGGGGGAGATCGCGGTCGGGGAGTGGTGGGGTTGGGCGTCAACTGTCAGCGTCGTCTGGCACGCTCGTACCCATGGGGACGCGGAGGGTTCTTGCGGTTCTGGCTGCGCTCGCGCTGGTCGCGACGGGTTGCACGGCTACACCGCCGCCGCCCCTGGTGCCGTCGACGCCCGGCATGACGGTGGTCCCGAAGGAGAAGCAGAACGAGGTCGTCGTCGGCATGGACGACGTCAAGGGCGGCTACAACCCGCACACGCTGGCGGGCCAGAGCACGGTCACGACGGCGCTGGCCGCGTTGCTGCTGCCCTCGACCTTCCGAACCGACGCGGACGGCAGCCCGCGGCTCGACCTGGACCTCGTGGTGAGCGCCGAGGTGACCAGCGCGGAGCCGTACACGGTCACGTACGCGTTGCGCCGTGATGCCAGCTGGTCGGACTCGGCGCCCATCGCGGCCGAGGACTTCGTGTACCTCTGGCAGCGCATGCGGGAGGAGCCCGGGGTGATCGACCCCGCCGGGTACCGGCTCATCGACGACATCGCCAGCCGTGAGGGCGGCAAGGTAGTCGAGGTCGTGTTCACCAAGCCCTACCCCGGTTGGCGCAGCCTGTTCCGCAACCTGCTGCCCGCCCACCTGCTGAAAGACGCGCCCGGCGGGTGGAGCGCGGCGCTCGCGGACAGCTTCCCGGCCACGGCGGGGCCGTTCGCGGTCCGCACGCTGGACCAGCCGCGCGGCGAGATCATCCTCGAGCGCAGCGACCGCTTCTGGGAGGCGCCGCCCGCCCTCGACCGGGTGATCCTGCGCCGCGCCACCCAGCACGACACGGTCGAGGCGTTGAACACCGGCGACGACCAGGTCGCCCTCATCCGCGCGGACGCCATCGCGGTCAAGGACATCGACGAACTGGCCAAGACCACGTCACTCGCGAGCGTCGTCGTCCCGCGCCCGGAAGTCGTCCAACTCCTCTTCCGACCCGCCTCGCCACGAATGCAGGACCTCCGCGTCCGCACCGCGGTGATGAACCTGCTCGACCGCGACGACCTGATCGCCGCCGGCACCCGCAGCGGGCCCAGCGCGAACCTCCGCGCGGACGCCCAGGTGATCCCGCCGAGCAAGCCCGGCTACACCCCGACCATGCCCGCCAAGGCCGGTGACCCGGCGCTACTGCTCACCGAAGCGGGTTACACCCGACCGGAGGGTGGGCAGTGGGGGCGTGACGGCAAGCCCTTCGAGTTGACCATCGCCGCACCGGCCGGGATCGAGCCGTACGTGACCGTCGCCAACCGGGTTCAACGTCAACTGTCATTGTCCGGAATCGCCGCACGCGTCCTGACAACGCCGCCCAATCAGTTGTTCGGCCAAGATCTGTCGGATACCGCCGCTTCCAATGAGCCCGTCGACATTGCCGTCGTGCCCCAGGTCGACGCCGGCGATTCCGCGGCCGTTCTGGCATCCACATTCGGGTGCCGTCCGTCACCCGAGGACGGCGGTACACCCATTCCGGCGAATCTGTCCGGTTTCTGCGACCAGGCGGTCCAGCCGGTGATCGAACAGGCCCTCAGCGGGCAGGTGCTGCTCGCCGACGCCCTCAAGACCATCGAGCCGGTGCTCTGGCAGCAGGCGGTCTCGCTGCCGTTGTTCCAGGTAGCAGACCTGCTGGTGGTCCTGCCGGAGGCCGAAGGCGTCACCGCCGGTGCTCCGTTCGCCGGTCCGCTGAGCACCGCGCGGACCTGGCGACGGCAAGGCCGTTGACCGTTGACCCGGACGAAACACTGGCTTCAAGATGCGTTCGCGGTGCAGTATTGACAGTATTCCCGTCGTCCGGTTAACGAACGCTCCCGCCCGGTAACGACGGAGTCGCGTGCTGCGACCAACGTGTCACCCTTTGGTCACGATCGGCCGATGGGCAGTGACCGTGCCGCGCACTGGTTCTTATCGTGCTGCAACGGTGTGTCGGTTCGGGGCGCGTTTGGCACATCACGGTTATGGGTGGAAGTCGGCCCAAACGGTCGCTCCAACCCAGTGCTAGGAGGGCACGTGTCGATGAGGAGATCAAAGGCTGTCTCGGCGCTCGCGCTGCTGACCTCGGCCACGCTCGCGCTGAGCGCGTGCGGTGGCGGCGGGACGAGCGGCGATCAGGGCGGCCAGCAGAACGCCGACCCAGGCAAGATCGGCGCGCAGGACGAGGTGTTCCAGCGCCCGAAGGTTGACGACATCGGCGAGATCGCCATCGCCGTCGAAGAGGGCTTCGACGACTACCAGAACTACATCGGTGCGTCGAACAGCTTCGCCAACACGATCGCGTTGTCGAATGTGATCCCCTCGCCCTACTTCACCGACTTCGTCGACGGCAAGCTGGTCATCAAGGTCGACGGCGACCTGATGGAGTCGATCAAGGTCGTCTCGAGCGACCCGCAGGTCATCGAGTGGAAGGTGCGGAAGGAGGCGGTCTGGTCCGACGGCGAGCAGATCGACTGCGACGACTTCTACCTGAAGTGGCTGGCCGCGACGAGCAAGGCCACCATCAAGGGCGACGACGGCACCGAGGTCTCGATCTGGGACGCCACGCCGACCGGGTACGAGAACATCGAGAAGATCGAGTGCTCGGACAACGACAAGACCGTCAAGACCTCCTTCTTCAAGGACAAGCCGTACGCCGACTACCGCGGCATCTTCTCCACCCCCGGTAGCGACGGGCTCCTCCCGGCGCACGTCCTGGAGAAGCAGACCGGCATCGCCGACATCATGAAGGTCACGCCGGAGCAGAACGACGAGCAGGTCAAGAAGGCGGCCGAGTTCTTCACCAAGGGCTGGCGCGGCTTCAACAAGGACTTCTCGCTGTCCGGCAGCGCCTACATGATCGAGTCGACGGACCTGAAGGACCAGACGGTCCTGGTCCGTAACCCGAAGTGGTGGGGCAACCCCGGTGGCCCGGCGCGGGTCATCCTGAAGACCAACACCGACTCGCAGTCGGCGACCCAGCAGCTGCAGAACAAGGAAGTCGCCGTGATCGCGCCGCAGGCCGACCCGGCGGTCGCCCAGCAGCTGCGCGGCGACAGCGCGTTCACCGTCTTCGCGGCCGGTGGCCAGACCTTCGAGCACGTCGACTTCAACATGTCGCTGCCCCTGTTCAAGAACAACAAGGAACTGCGGCTGGCGATCGGGCAGTGCTTCGACAACCAGGGCCTGGTCGACAAGCTGATCAAGGACGTCGACCCGAACGCCACCCCGCTGGGCAGCCTCGTGATGATGCCCAACGAGGTCGGCTACGAGGACCACTACAGCGACCTCGGCAAGGGTGACGTGGCCGCGGCCAAGAAGACCCTCGAGGACGCCGGCTGGAAGCAGGGCGCCGACGGCATCTACGCCAAGGGCGAGTTCCGCGCGTCGTTCAAGCTGGGCCACAAGATCGTCCAGCGTCGTGCCGACACGGTCCGCATCCTGCAGGACAAGTGCAAGCAGGCCGGTATCGAGATCATCCAGGACCAGGCTGACGACTTCAACTCCAAGCGGCTCACCGCGAGCGAGTTCGACGCGGCGCTGTTCGCGTGGGTCGGCCAGCCCCTGAAGGCCGGCGCCTACGGCAACTACGCGTCGAAGGACGCGGGCGGCTCGGGCAACTACAACCTCTACTCGAACAAGCAGGTCGACGAGAAGTGGAAGGCCGCCAACGGCGAGCTCGACTACGCCAAGCGCCTCACCATGATGAACGAGGTCGACAAGCTGATGCGGGACGACCTGCACAGCATCCCGCTGTTCCAGCTGCCGGACTTCGCGGCGAGTGACGCGAACATCGGCCCGATCGCCTACGTCGGCGTCGGCGGCGGTGTCACGTGGAACCTGTTCGCGTGGCAGAAGAAGTAGGTTCGGCGCGGTTCGCTTGAGTTGTAGAAGATGAGTCCGGCCCGGGGGGTCGGTGCAGACCGCACCGACCCCCCGGACGGTGTCCGCGTTCCGGTGGGTGGGATCGCCGGCTGTCGCAGGCGGCTGGCCTGCCTGGGAAGACAAGAGACTTGTCATGTTCCGTTACATAATCCGGCGGTTGTTGATCGCGATTCCGCTGCTGATCGCCGCCTCGTTCCTCTGCTTCGGACTCACCGCCGCGATGGGCGATCCCCTGGACGAGTGGAAGCTCCAGAAGCCGCGGACCCCGGCTGAAATCGCCCTCGCCTACGAGCGCACGGGCTACAACAAGCCGTTCGTCGAGCGCTACGTCGACTGGGCCGGCAAGTTCGTCACCGGCGACTGGGGCGAGTCCGTCGTCCCCGGCAACGCCGGCAAGCCGGTCAAGGACGACCTGTTCAAGGCCTTCACCGTCACCCTGCGCCTGATCGTCGCGGCCGAGTTGATCGCGTTGATCCTCGGCATGGCGATCGGCGTGATCGGCGCGGTCAGACAGTACTCGATATTCGACTACACGGCGACCGGAATAGCGTTCGCGATGTTCTCGATGCCGCTCTTCTGCGTCGCCCTCATCCTGAAGGCGGGCGGCATCCAGCTCAACAACTGGCTGGAGTCGATCGGCGGGGACCGGTGGATCATCACCGCGGGACCGCCGGGTGACGGCTTCAAGGGCAGCTTCGGCGAGCAGGTGTTCCAGTACAGCGGTGCCTACATCCTGCCGACGATCTGCCTCGTGGTGATCCAGTTCGCGCTGTACAGCCGGTTCCAGCGCGCGTCCATGCTGGAGACGCTGAACGCCGACTACGTGCGCACCGCGCAGGCGAAGGGCATCTCGCAGGGGCGGTCGATCTTCCGGCACGCGTTCCGCAACGCCCTGATCCCGATCATCACCGTCTCGTCGCTGAACATCGGCGCCGGCTTCGGCGGCGCGGTGATCACCGAGACCGTGTTCGGCTGGTCCGGCATGGGCAAGTTCCTGATCGACGCGATCACGAAGAAAGAGCCATACCAGGTGCTCGGCTTCATGATGGTGACCGCGGTGTTCATCATCGTGTTCAACCTGATCGCGGATGTCCTTTACGCCTACCTGGACCCGAGGATTCGCCTTGACTGAGATCGGTTCGCCTGTGGCGCAGGCTCCAACGCCCACCTCGGCCGAGGCAAGTCAGTTCGACACCACCTCGGCCCGCAAGCAGTGGCAGGTCATCCTGCGCCGCTTCCTGCGACACCGCGCCGCCGTCGTCGGCCTCGCGTTGTTCGTCGTGCTCGTGCTGTTCGCCTTCCTGGGCGGGCTGATCTGGAAGTACTCCTACACCGACCTGGGCTTCCAGCGGTACCTGCCGCCCAGCGGCGACCACCCGTTCGGCACCGACCGGCTCGGCGGCGACATGGTCGCGCTGATCATCCGCGGCTCGCAGTTCTCGTTGCAGATCGCGATCGTCGTCGCCCTGGTGTCCACGGTGATCGGCGTCGTGCTCGGCGCGCTCGCCGGGTACATGCGCGGCTGGGTCGACAGCCTGATCAGCCGGTTCATCGACCTGCTGCTGGTCATCCCCGCGTTCGTGATCGCGGCCGTGCTGGTGCGCAACAGCTTCGTGCTCTCCGTCGCGGGCGGCAGCGGCAGCAACTGGCTCATCGTGGCGCTGTACCTCGGCCTGATCGGCTGGCTGTCGATCGCCCGGGTGATCCGCGGCATGGTGCTGTCGTTGCGGGAGAAGGAGTTCGTCGAGGCGGCCCGCGCGCTGGGCGCGTCCACCTCGCGGATCGTCTTCCGGCACATCCTGCCCAACACCGTCGACGTGATCATCGTGAACGCCACGCTGGCGGTGGCCCAGGCGGTGCTGCTGGAGGCCGCGCTGTCGTTCATCGGCCTCGGCGTGCAGCCGCCGGACACCTCGCTCGGGCTGATGATCAGCCTGAACAAGAACGAGCTGACGCTGCACCCGTGGTTGTTCTTCATCCCGTTCGCCTTCATCGTGCTCATCTCGCTGTCGGTGAACTTCATCGGCGACGGGCTCCGGGACGCCTTCGACCCGAGGCAGAAGAGGGTGAAGGCATGAGTGAGGTGGACGTGATGGGCGCACCGGAGTCCTCGGCGTGGCAGAGCACCGCCGGGAGCGGTGAGAAGCTGCTGCGAGTCGAGAACCTGTCGGTGGACTTCCCGACCGACGACGGCACCGTGCACGCCGTGCGCGACGTGTCGTTCACCCTCGGCCCCGGCGAGGTGCTGGGCATCGTGGGCGAGTCGGGTTCCGGCAAGTCGGTGTCGTCGATGGCGATCATGGGCCTGCTGCCCAAGACCGCGAAGATCGGCGGGTCGATCAAGTTCAAGGACCGCGAGCTCGTCGGCCTGAACTACAAGGAGATGCAGCCGGTACGCGGCAACGGCGTCTCGATGATCTTCCAGGACCCGATGACCTCGATGAACCCGGTCTACACGGTGGGCTGGCAGCTCGCCGAGGCGCACCGGGCGCACCACGACGTGTCGAAGAAGGCCGCCTGGGCCAAGGCCGTCGAGGCGCTGGAGCTCGTGGGCATCCCGCAGCCGGACCGCCGCGCCGCGCAGTACCCGCACGAGTTCTCCGGCGGCATGCGGCAGCGCGCGATGATCGCGATGGCGATCATCAACGACCCGGACGTGATCATCGCGGACGAGCCGACCACGGCGCTGGACGTGACCGTGCAGGCGCAGATCCTGGACACGCTGCTGCGCATCCGGGACGAGACGAGCGCGGGCATCATGGTCATCACGCACGACCTGGGCGTGGTGGCGGGCATGGTGGACCGCGTGCAGGTCATGTACGGCGGCACGGTCGTCGAGCAGGGCGCCGTGGACGAGGTCTTCGAGGCCCAGCGGATGCCGTACACCGTCGGCCTGCTCGGCTCGATCCCGAACCCGAACATGCTGGGCAAGCGGCTCACGCCGATCAAGGGCGCCCCGCCGTCGCTGATGAACCTGCCGCGCGGCTGCTCGTTCTCGCCGCGCTGCCCGTTGGCGATCGACGAGTGCCGCGAGACCGAGCCGCTGCTGCTGGAGACCGACCGGGCCGGCCACTTCGCGCGGTGCCACCGCTCCGCGCACCTGGCGACCATCGAGAACCCGCAGCGGCTGTTCGCCCACGACGAGATCGGCGTGGTCGAGAACCCCGCGTCGCTGACCATGGCGAACCCGGACATCCCGGTGAGCGAGGACGTCGACGTGGTCGAAGCTCGGTTGCACGAAGAGGAGAAGCCGACCTCATGACCTCGACAGAGATCAACGCCCAGGCCGGTGGCCTCGAGTCCGGCGCACGTCCGGGCGAGTCACCGCTGCTGGAGGTCAAGGACCTGGTCAAGTCGTTCCCGGTGCGCGGCGGTGGCATCATCCCGCGCACGGTGGGGCAGGTCCAGGCGGTGTCCGGCGTCAGCTTCGCGCTGCACCAGGGCGAGACGCTGGGCCTGGTCGGCGAGTCCGGCTGCGGCAAGTCCACCACCGGTCGGGCGATCCTGCAGCTGCACAAGCCGACGTCGGGCTCGGTGAAGTTCGAGGGCCGCGAGCTGACCACGTTGCGGGGCAAGGGCCTGCGGTCCGTGCGCCGGGACATGCAGATCGTGTTCCAGGACCCGTACGCGTCGCTGAACCCGCGCTGGCAGATCAACGAGCTGATCTCCGAGCCGTTCAAGATCCACGGCATGCCCGAGGGCAGCGGCACGGACGTGCAGGGCCGGGTCAACGAGCTCATGGAGCTGGTGGGTCTGAACCCGGAGCACCGCAACCGGTACGCGCACGAGTTCTCCGGCGGCCAGCGCCAGCGCATCGGCATCGCCCGGGCGCTCGCGCTCAACCCGAAGCTCGTGGTGCTGGACGAGCCGGTGTCCGCGCTGGACGTGTCGGTGCAGGCGGGCGTGGTGAACCTGCTGGAGGAGCTGCAGGAGCGCTTGGGCCTGGCGTACCTGTTCGTGGCGCACGACCTGTCGGTCGTGCGGCACATCTCCGACCGGGTCGCCGTGATGTACCTCGGCAAGATCATCGAGATCGGCGACCGGGAGGACATCTACGCCCGGCCGATGCACCCGTACACGCAGGCGCTGCTGTCCGCGGTGCCGGTGCCGAACCCGAAGCTGGAACGCGGGCGTCAGCGGATCGTGCTCACCGGTGACGTGCCGTCGCCGGTGAACCCGCCGTCGGGCTGCCGCTTCCGCACCCGGTGCTGGAAGGCGCAGGACATCTGCGCCGTCGAGGAGCCCAAGCTGGAACGGCGCGGCGACGCCGAGGGCACGCTCTCGGCGTGCCACTTCGCCGAGGTGGCGCCCGCCTTCGGCGGCTGAGCCAGAGGTCCCCGCCGCTGCTCCGCCGCCTGCGGAGCAGCGGCGGTTCCCCACCGATTACTCTCTTCCGGTGACGCTCACCGCTCCACCACGGTTGCTGCTGGTACACGCACACCCCGACGACGAGAGCCTGTGGACGGGGGGCACCATCGCCCGCTACTCGGCGATGGGCGTGCACGTCACCGTGGTCACCTGCACCCTCGGCGAGGAGGGCGAGATCATCCCGCCGGCGCTCCAGGAGCTGACCGCGGACGCCGCCGATCAGCTCGGCGGGTACCGGGTCGCGGAACTGAGATCCGCCTGCGCGGCGCTCGGCGTGACCGACCACCGGTTCCTCGGCGGCATCGGCCGCTGGCGGGACTCCGGGATGGCGGGCGTCGAGGCGAACGGGCACCCGCGCGCGTTCGTCAACGGCTCCCCCGACGAGCAGGCCGCCGCCCTGGCGGAGATCATCGCGTCGGTGAAGCCGCAGGTCGTCGTCACCTACGACGCCTTCGGCGGCTACGGGCACCCCGACCACATCCGGGCGCACGAGATCACCATGGCGGCGGCGACGGACGTCGACCGGGTCTTCCACGCGGTGACCTCCCGCGCCGCGACCGAGGCGGGCGCGGCGGCGCTGGCGGAGATCCCCGACCTGCCGTGGCGGCTGCCCGCCGAGGGCGAGCTGGCGGTCACCGACGACGCCGCGATCACCACCACGATCGACATCTCCGAGCACCTGGTCGCGAAGCTCAGGGCGTTGCGCGCGCACTCCACGCAGATCAGCGTGTGGCAGGACGGCTCGGGCCGGGCCGCCTACGCGCTGTCCAACGGCATCGCGCAGCCCGTAGTGCAGGCCGAGCACTACGTGCTGGCCAAAGGGCCCGCGGAGGGCGCGGAGGCCGACCTGTTCGGAGGGCTCGATTGACCGATCGCCTGGCTCTCGTCGGGATCGCGCTCGCGGCGTTCGCGCTCGCGGTGCTCGAGCTGTTCTTCCTGCCGATGCGGTTGGACGGCACGCTGCTGCCGCGGGTGGACGACCTGCCGTTCCCGATCACGGTGGTGCTCGCGATCGTGACCACGCCGATGCTGGTCGTCGCCGCCTCGCGGCACGCGCACCGCACGTTGGCCGCCGTGTCGCCGCTGCTGGTGTGGATCGGCACGTTGCTGCTGTTCGGCCTGTTCGGCCCGGGCGGTGACGTGGTACTCCTCGAAGACTGGCGCACCCTGGTGCTGTTCGCCGGGGGCGCGCTGCCGGGCGCCATCGCGGTGGGCGCGCACATGGGGAGGACGGCCGGTGCCGGAGACGATCACTGACCGGGACGTGGTGCGGGCCCTGCGCCCGTTCGTGCGGGCCACCGGTCCGCTGCTGGACACCCTGCGCGACGCGAACCTGCTCGGCCTGCGCGACCGCGAGGCGGAGCGCGACGCCGACCGCAAGCTCGTCGACAAGCTCTGGGACCAGCTGGCCGCGGTGAAGGTGCCGGGCACGGCCGCGTGGACGCGCATGGACGTGCTCCAGCGCGACGAGTTCTGGCTCAACCGGGTCGGCCGGGTGGTGTCGCTGGTGGCCGCGCTGCCCGGCATCGGCGGCGTGCTGGCCGACCGGCTGCCGATCCAGTCGGCGCTGGGCGCGGCGGGGCAGGGGCTGCTGCTGTCGGCGATCGCGGGCGAGCACGGGTTCACCTCGACCGAGGACCGCGTGCGGCTGCTCGCGCACGTGCTGTTCCAGCGGGAGGTCGACGGGCTGCCGGTCGACTCGGCCAAGGAGGACGAGCAGACCGCCGTGCTGACCGAGGAGCTGCGGGAGCGGTCCACGTTCCGGGCGATCGGCGCGACGATCTGGAAGCTCGCCAAGGTCCTCTGGAAGCTGGAGGACGAGCTGGACAAGCGCCCGCAGGGCCGGCTGTACCACCAGGCGCTGGGCATGCTGCCGGTCGTCGGCGTGGTGGGCGACTACTTCGGCGAGCGCTCGGCGTTGAAACGGGTCCGCAAGGCCGCCTACGCGTGGTTCGACACCCAGTAGCGGTAGCGGTGGTGCTCGACGCAGCCCAGCGACTCGTAGAGCGTGATCGCGGGCTTGTTGTGCTCGGCCACCTGGAGCGCGCACGTCGTCGCGCCGCGGTCGACGCCCCAGGCCGCCAGGCCGCCCATCAGCCGCCGTGCCAGGCCGAGCCGGCGCGCCTCGGGGCGGACGGCGAGCCGCGCCACGTGGAGCAGGTCGCCGACGACGGCGCCGCGCACGGCGGCGAGCACCCGGCCGTCCCCGACGACCGCGCCGAAACCGACCTGTCCGCCGGACGCCAGCACGTGCCGTTGCGCGGGGGTCGGGTCGGGTTGCGCGGCCAGCTCCCACCATCCGGGAGACGGGAAGTCCGAAATGACCACGTCGGCTTCCTTCGGGGTGGCGAACCCAGCCGTCGAGCCGGTCATCACCAGCGATTCCGCGCCGCCCGGGTGATCGACGTCGATCCGCCATCCGGCCGCTTCGACGCCCGCCTCGGCGGGTGCGCCGATCACCACGTGGGCGGCCGGCTTGATGCCGTTGGCGGTCGCGAAGTCGATCACCTCGGCGAGCGCGTCGGCGACCGGGATCCCCGGATCACCCGTGGTCAGGGCGCTGTTGGCACGTCCGGTGAAGCCGCCCGCGGCCCTGAGCCGCCACTGCCCGAGCGGCCGGTCGACCAGCGCCGGCCACGCGTCGGCACACCGTTGCTCCAACTCGGTGACGTGCTGCACCCCCGCATCGTGCACCGCGCAGGTGAGCGGCGGTCTGTGAGGTGGAGCACGGTGCTGATAAGGCAAGCCTGCGCGTTGGACAATCGACTCCGCCGCGTACTCTCCGGCTTGCGCGGTGTGGACCAGAACAAGAGCAGGAGAGCGCAGTGACCTATGTGATCGCCCAGCCGTGCGTGGACGTGCTCGACAAGGCGTGCATCGAAGAGTGCCCCGTCGACTGCATCTACGAAGGCGACCGGATGCTCTACATCCACCCGGATGAGTGCGTCGACTGTGGTGCTTGCGAGCCGGTGTGCCCCGTCGAGGCCATCTACTACGAGGACGACGTGCCGGACGAGTGGAAGGAGTACACGAAGGCGAACGTGGACTTCTTCGACGAGCTGGGCTCACCCGGCGGCGCCTCCAAGGTCGGCAAGGTCAGCGCCGACCCCGCGTTCATCAAGGCTCTCCCCCCGCAGGCGTCGCACGAGTGACGTCCAGCAGGAGGCTCCCGGACTTCCCCTGGGACTCGCTGGCCGACCACGCCGCCAAGGCGCGCACGCACCCCGGCGGCGTGGTCGACCTGTCCATCGGCACCCCGGTGGACCCGGTCCCGGAGCTGATCCGGCACGCCCTCGGCACGGTGGCCGACGAGCCGGGCTACCCGACCACGCACGGCACGCCCGCGTTGCGCGAGGCGGTCGTCGGCGCGCTGGCGCGGCGGCACGGCGTCGTCGGGCTCGACCCGGCGGCGGTGCTGCCGACCATCGGGTCGAAGGAGCTGGTGGCGTGGCTGCCGACGTTGCTGGGCCTGGGGCCGGGCGACGTGGTGGCCATCCCGGCGTTGGCGTACCCGACCTACGAGGTGGGCGCGCGGCTGGCGGGCGCCACCCCCGTGCGGCTGGCCGACGGCGAGCCGCCGCCGCCCGGGACGTCGCTGGTGTGGCTGAACTCGCCGTCCAACCCGACCGGTCGGGTGCTGTCGGAGGCCCAGTTGGCGCAGGCCGTGGCCGACGCGCGGGCGGTCGGGGCCCTCGTCGCGTCCGACGAGTGCTACTTGGCGCTCGCGTGGGACGCGCAGCCGGTGTCCGTGCTGCTGCCGTCGGTCAACGGCGGATCGTTGGACGGCGTGCTGGCCGTGCACTCGTTGTCGAAGTCGTCCAGCCTGGCCGGGTACCGGGCGGGGTTCGTGACGGGCGACCCGGCGCTGGTGGCGTCGTTGCTCGAGGTGCGCAAGCACGCGGGGATGATCGTGCCGCGGCCCGTGCAGGCGGCGATCACGGCGGCGATGAACGATGACGCGCACGTGGCCGAGCAGCGCGAGCGGTACCGGGCGCGGCGTGCCGTGCTGCTGCCCGCGCTGACCGCGGCCGGCTTCACCGTCGACCACTCGGAGGCCGGCCTCTACCTGTGGTCGACCCGTGACGGCGAGAACGCCTGGGACACCATCGGCTGGCTCGCGGACCGCGGCGTCCTGGCCGCCCCGGGCACGTTCTACGGCCCGACGGGCGACCGGCACGTCCGCATCGCGCTGACCGCCACCGACTCCGCCATCACCACGGCCATCGCCCGCCTGAGCGACTGACCGCCTCCTCCGCCCGGCCGTAACGTCCCGCCGCCTCACCCGATGGTGAGGTCGATGGCGCTCGGCACAACGGTGCCGCGGGTCACCGGAACGGCGGGACGGGCGTGGCACGCAGAACGACGGAGCAGGGCCTCCGATTACGCCGTGACGAGCGGTCGGGCAAGCACGTCTGGCGCTGGTCCGCCGCCGCGGTGTTCGTGGCGGGCGCCGCCGTCGTGCTCACGCAGGCGCCGCCGGCCGACCTCGGCAACGGGTGGACGGGGTCGGCTCCCCAGGTCAGCGCCGCCGCGGCCACGTGCGCCATGGTCGTCGCGCTGCTCACGTTCGTCTGCGTGCAGGTGCGGGAGACCCGCAAAGAGCGGCGCGAGCGGCGGGCGCGGGAGAGCGCCGAGTGGACGAGCTTGCGCGAGCACATCCACCTGTTCGTGGACGGCCGCTGCCCGACGGTGCGCGAGGTGACCGACCACGCCGCGGTGGGCGTGACCAGGTCGCTCGACCTGCCCGGTGCCGGTGGCGCGGCCGCTTACGTGCCGCGTGACCTGGATGAGAAGCTGGTCGCGCTGCTGAAGGAGTCCGCTTTCACGCTGCTGCTCGGGGAGTCGAAGGCGGGCAAGACGCGGACGGCGTTCGAGGCGGTCCGGGCCGCGCACCCCGATCGGGCGCTGGTCGTGCCGCGCACCCCGGGCTCGCTGGACGAGCTGATCTCCTTGGGGGTCGACTTCGGCGACTGCGTGGTGTGGCTGGACGACCTGGACCGCTACCTGGGCGCCGGTGGCGTCTCGTTGCAGACCATCACCGCCCTGACCGCCGGCACCTGCCGCGTCGTGGCCACCATGCGCAACAACGCCAAGAGGGTCTACGCGCCGGTCAACGGGCAGGACGGCCCGGAGTGGCGGGTCATCCGGCAGGCCGAGTCCCGGTCGCTGGAGCGGGTGCTCACCGAGGGCGAACTCGACCGGATGGCCGCGGTGCTGCCCCACGTCCCACCGTCCGCGCTGGCGGACCGGGGACTGGCGGAGTACCTGTCCGCGGCGCGTGACTTGGTCGACCGCTTCGACGACGCTGCCTCCGCCAACCCTTGCGGGCACCACCTGGTGCTGGCTGCGGTCGACCTGATGCGCTGCGGGCTCCGCGTCCCCACGACCGCCGACGTGTTCGCGGTGGCCCGGGCGATCCGGCCCGCCACCGAGCCCGAGTGGTCCGACGACGACCTGCACGAGGCGCTGCGCTGGGCGTGCGAGGCGGTCTACGGCACCAGCGCGCTGGTGCGGTCGGCGGACACGGGTCTGCGGGTCTTCGACTACCTGGTCGACGAGGTGGACGCCCGCCGCCAGGACGTCCGCGACGAGGCGTGGGAGTTCGCGGGGGCGGTGACCGGGGAAGCCGAGCGGGTCGACGTCCTGCGGGCCGCCATCGCCTACGAGCGGGTGGACGTCCTCGTGCCGCTGTGCCGCCGGCTGGCGACCAGCCCCGACCCGACGCTCGCCGGCAACGCCCTGTACAACCTGGCGATCCACGAGCGCCGCGGCGGTGACCGGGCGGAGGCCCTGCGGCTGCTGCGCGAGAGCCAGGCGCTCGACTTCCCGTTCGCCTACCACCGGGAGGCCGTGTGGGAGCTGCGGGCGAAGCACTGGCGGAAGGCCGACCGGCTCGCGGAGAAGGCCTTCAAGCTCGGCGACCGGGACGTCGCGTCCATGATGGGGCACCACGCGATGCGCCGGAACGACATGCCCCGGGCCCGGCTTTGGTTGGCGCGCGCGGCCGACCAGGGCAACCGCGACTGCCTGCGGCACCTGGTGGGCATCGAAGCCGAGCTGGGCGCGTCGCCGACCGCCCGGACCCGGATCGAGGAAGCGGCGCGTGACGGCGACCCGTTCAGCAGGTTGGCGTTCGCCGAGATACTGATGCACGAGGGACGCCGGCGCGCGTCCCGCGCCCTGCTGCGCGACCTGCCGTCGGACGACGAGGCCTACCAGCGGCACGCGATGTTCATCGGGCGGATCCACGCCGGCACGGGCAGCACTGCGAAGGCGCTGGAGTGGTACCGGCTGGCCGTCGCGCGGGGCGTCGAAGCCGCCCGGGTGGACCTGGCGATGCTCCTGCTCAAGCGGCCGGGCGAGGCGGGGGAGGCCTGGGACATCCTCCAGGGCGAGGCGGCGGCCGGGTCGCGCAAGGCCAAGCGGGTGCTCGCGCGCGAAGCGGTGCGCCGCCGTGACTGGGCCGAGGCGGAGCGGTGGCTGGTCGAGCTGGCGGGGGGCGACGACCTGCGGTCGACGCACGACCTCGCCCGCCTCTACGAGGTCACCGGCCGCTTGGATGAGGCCGAGAAGCACTTCAGGCGCGCGTTCAAGCAGGGGCACCACCACTGCGCCGACCACGTGGCCGTGCTGGTCCTGGCCCGGCGCGGCTACGAGGAGGCCCGCACGTGGTTGGAGCGGGTGGCGCGCGGGTCGACGTCGATCGCGCGGGTCGTTCCCCTGATCGACGAGCAGTCGGCGCCGTTGATCGCCAGGATTGTCGGCTGGCAGTTCACGCCTCTCGGCCTGCGGGTCCAACGGCTGCTGTGGTCGTCACCGCTGCTGGGCCGCGTGCTGCGGAAGGTGACCGAGACCATGGACGTCCGCCTCTCGGACGTCAAACTCGTCGCCTTCCACACCGACGACTGACCGCGTGTCGAACGCTCAGGACCCCCGAGTTCGACGCTCAGGTCGCCTGAACGCGAACTCGGGGGTCCGACGCGCGGGGTCAGTCGTTGGCGTGCAGGGCGGCGTTCAGCTCGATGCCCGTGCCCTTGCGGGGCAGGACCTTGACGACGCCAGTGGTCGAGTCGCGGATGAACAGCAGGTTCGACATGCCCGACAGCTCACCGGCCTTGACGACCGCGCCGTCCGCGCCGGTGACCTTCGTCCCCGCCGTGATGTAGAGGCCGGCCTCCACCACGCAGTCGTCGCCCAACGAGATGCCCACGCCGCCGTTCGCGCCGATCAGGCACCGTTCCCCGACCGAGATGACCTGCTTGCCGCCACCGGACAACGTGCCCATGATCGACGCGCCGCCGCCCACGTCCGAGCCGTCACCGACGACCACACCGGCCGAGATGCGGCCCTCCACCATGGACGTGCCGAGCGTGCCGGCGTTGAAGTTCACGAAGCCCTCGTGCATCACGGTCGTGCCCGACGCCAGGTGCGCGCCCATGCGCACGCGGTCCGCGTCCGCGATCCGCACCCCGGACGGCACGACGTAGTCCACCATCCGGGGGAACTTGTCGACCCCGTACACGGTCACCGGACCACGCGCCCGCAGCCGCAGCCGGGTCTGCTCGAACCCCTCCACCGCGCACGGGCCGAAGTTCGTCCACACCACGTTGTTGAGCAGCCCGAACAGCCCGTCCAGGTTCGCGCCGTGCGGCCGCACGAGCCGCGACGACAGCAGGTGCAGCCGGAGCCACACGTCGTAGGTCGAGGTGGGCGCGTCGGCCAGCGAGCCGATGCCGACCCGGACGCCGACGACCTCGACGTCGCGCTCGGCGTCCGCGCCGAGCTGCTTGGCGGCGGCCTCACCGAGCGCGGCCGAGACCTCCGCGGACGACAGCAGCGCCACACCGGGCTCCGCGTCCCCGAGGGACGGCGACGGGAACCACGTGTCCAGCACAGCGCCGGTAGGGGTGACGGTGGCGAGTCCGACGCCGTACGCGCCGGTGGGGTTTGCGGTGCTCACGGGTGTCAACGGTAACGTGCGCCGCGTGGCCGACACCTTGCACCTCGCCGCCGATCCCGTCGAGCTGACCGCCGCGCTGGTCGACACGCCCAGCGTCTCCGAGGACGAAGCGCGGATCGCCGACCTCGTCGAACGGTCCCTCAAGGACCAGACCGCCCTCGAAGTCACCAGGTCCGGCAACGCCGTGCTGGCCCGCACGAACCTCGGCCGCCCGTCCCGCGTCGTGCTCGCCGGCCACCTCGACACCGTGCCGATCAACGACAACCTGCCGTCCCGCCTGGAGAACGGCATCCTGCACGGCTGCGGCACCGTCGACATGAAGGGCGGCGACGCGGTCATGCTGCACCTCGCCGCCACGGTCGCCGACCCCCGCCACGACCTCACCTTCATCTTCTACGACTGCGAGGAGATCGAGGCCGTCCGCAACGGCCTCGGCCGCATCGAGCGCGAGCTGCCCGAGTGGCTGCACGGCGACCTCGCGATCGTGTGCGAGCCGTCCAACGGCGTGATCGAGGCCGGCTGCCAGGGCACGATCCGCGTCGAGCTCCGCACGAAGGGCGTCCGCGCCCACACCGCGCGCGGCTGGATGGGCGTGAACGCCATCCACGCCATCGGCGACGCCCTGAACCGCCTGGCCGCGTACGAGCCGCGCCAGGTCGAGATCGACGGCTGCCTGTACCGCGAGGGCCTGCAGGCCGTGAAGATCAGCGGCGGCGTCGCGGGCAACGTCGTGCCGGACGAGGCCGTGCTCACGGTCAACCACCGCTTCGCCCCCGACCGCACCCCCGAGCAGGCCGAACAGCACCTGCGCGAGGTGTTCGAGGGCTACGACCTCACGGTCACCGACAGCTCGCCGGGCGCGCTGCCCGGCCTGAACGCGCCGACCACGAAGGAGCTGGTCGACGCCGCCGGCGGCACCCCCGTCGCCAAGCTCGGCTGGACCGACGTGGCCCGCTTCGCCGCCCTCGGCATGCCGGCGGTGAACTTCGGGCCGGGCGACCCGACGCTCGCGCACACGCAGCAGGAGAACGTCCCGGTGCACCAGATCCGGCAGTGCGCCGACGTGCTGCGCCGCTTCCTCGGCCCGGCGCGCGGCTAGACTCCGGCCAATGACGGACAGCGTGGACGAGCACCCCAAGGAGAAGCAGCGCGGACCGGTCGTCCTGCGGCGCGAACGCCGCGACGAGCTGACCACCACGGACCAACGGCTGCTGGACTCGCGCGGCCCGAGCGACTGGGTGCACACCGACCCGTGGCGCGTGCTGCGCATCCAGGCGGAGTTCGTCGAGGGCTTCGGCGCGCTGGCCGAGGTGCCCAGCGCGGTGACCGTGTTCGGCTCCGCCCGCACCGGCCGCGACCACCCCGAGTACGAGACGGGCCGCAAGCTGGGCGGCGCGCTGGCCGAGGCCGGGTTCGCGGTGATCACCGGCGGCGGGCCGGGCGCGATGGAGGCGGTCAACCGGGGCTGCTCGGAGGCGGGCGGGTTCTCCATCGGCCTCGGCATCGAGCTGCCGTTCGAGCAGGGCCTGAACCCGTGGGTCGACCTCGGCGTGAACTTCCGCTACTTCTTCGTGCGCAAGACCATGTTCATCAAGTACTCGCAGGCGTTCATCTGCCTGCCGGGCGGGTTCGGCACGCTCGACGAGCTGTTCGAGGCGTTGACGCTCGTGCAGACGAAGAAGGTCACCAAGTTCCCGGTGGTCCTGTTCGGCAAGGCCTACTGGCAGGGCCTCTACGACTGGGTCCGCGACTCCGTGCTGGCCAGTGGCAAGGTCGGCGAGAAGGACCTCGACCTGCTGTACCTGACCGACGACATCGACGACGCGGTGCGCGTGGTGAACGACGCGCACAAGGCGTGGGCGGACGCGCACTGACCTGGTGGGGTCGCGCGCGTCCCGTCAGCTGACGCGCGCCTCCTCCAGGCCTCGTGCGGCGGCCAACCGCGTCGCCTCCTCCGCGAACATCCCCACGTCCAGCGGCACGAACGGCGACACCTTGACGTCCAGCCGCGCGCCCGTCGCCCTGGCCTGCCAGGTGCCCAGGATCTCGCCGTCCACGAGCAGCGCGCCACGGCGGCCCAGGATGCGCCACACCTGCTTCTGGTGCGCCTTGTCCGGCACGAGCAGGTCGCGGTCGCGCGCGTTCAGGTAGGGGTCCAACGGCGGCAGCAACCGCACCACCTCGGGCTCCGACGGGTTCTCGAAGGCCGCCATCCGATCGGCCGGCAACCACGCCCGCTTGGACACCGCCACCAGGTCGTCCGGCCACACGTCCTTCACCTCGCGCACCGGCGCGCCGAAGTAGTGCGCCACCTCGGACGGCCCGGCGGGACCGTGCAGCCGCAGGTAGTCCGCGATCAGCGCCTCGAAGCCCTCGTTCGCCCGGGGCACCTCGCGGCGGCCCTCCAGCGGCACGAACGTCACCGTCCTCTCCGCCGGGTCGAACCGCAGGCCGGCGGGCAGCACGGCGAGGCGAAAGACCGGGTCCAGCACGTGCGTGGCGTCGCACCCCCGGCACCAGGCGGTGACCTCCGGCCGCACCTTCGCGGTGAGCCGGGACGACGCCTCACCCTTCGTCATCGGCCCGCTCACCACCTCGCGCAACGCCGCCGCGACCTCGTGCAGCACCTCCAGCCCGTCCGCCACCGGCGGCCGGTTCATCCGGGTCACCGCGTCGGCGTCGCTCAACGGCCACAACCGAGCCGCCAACGCCGCCACCTCGTCGGTCCGGTGCCAGTGCGGCGCACCCCGCACGCTCCACGTGAGGGTGAACGCGTCCAACTCCGGCACCGTCGCCAACCGCGCCGCCAACCCCACCACCGCCGACCGCTCGGAGTCCTGGAGCCCGAGGTCGAACACCCGCAACCGGGACGCGTCGGCGACGGACCGGTCGAACTGGTGCGCCGCGACCCGGTACGCGATCACCCGTTCGCGGTCAGCCAAGGTCGGCGTCCAGGATGATGAGCTCGTGCTCCAACCGGGCCGTCCCGGAGATGCCGGCGAGCTCACCGGTCCCCGACCCGGGCACGATGTGCCCCCAGAACTGCGCCCCGTCCGGCGACATGATCGCGCCGTGCTGGAGCACGAACGTCCCAGCCTTCCCCTCAACCGTCCCGGTGAACCTCTCGGTGCCCACGTACCCGGCGGCGCCGTCCGACGGCTGGCACATCGTCAACTCGGCGGTGCTGGTGCCCTCCATCGCGCCGCTGTACGCCTTGTCCACGAGCGCCCGGCCCAGCTGCGGCTCCGCCTCGTCGTAGACGGTCTGGTCCCATCGGGTGATCTTGAACGTCGCCTTCGCTTCCATGCGGGTGATCCTCGCAGGAAATCCTGTCACCCGCTGTCAGCTACCCCCCCGTCCACTGACACGCGTTGCCCACACCCTTCCCCAAAGGAAGGGCTTCGTGTCATCCCGCCGACCTGGCTCCGCCCTACCGCGCGTGTCAAGGGGGGCGCTGTTCACCGATGCCCGCACCGTCCACTGATGTCGCCCCCCTTGATACGTGTGGTAGCCCGTAGGGAGGTCGGTGGGATGACACGAAACCCGACCAACAACGGACCCGGCACATCCCCACCCACCCCGCCGTCATCCTGCTGATCTGCCCGTCCGGCGAGGACTCTTTAGCTTTCAGCTTTTCGGCCCTCAACCCTTCGGACCTCACCCGCTCGCGAACACTCACCCTCGCGGCACCGTCAACCACGACTCCGCCCCGAACGTCACCGACGACCCCAGCACGCTGGACCCCTCGTACCGGGCATCCACGGTGTCCACGACCAGCACCAACCGGTTCCCGGCCGCCACGTCCCACACCACCGGCTCCAACTCCACGTCCACCACCCGCGCCCCGCTCCCCGCCACCGTCACCGGCTTGTGCGTGACCAACGCACCCAACCCCAGCGCGTTCACCTCGTACAGGTACGCGTACAACGTCGTCCGAGCCGCACTGGGCGTCACAGTCAAGCGCACCCGAGGCGTCCCGCTGACCGTCGTCCCGCGCCACTCCACCGGCCCCCGCCACACCGCCGCCGCACCCCGGTCGATCAACGGCGTGGCCACCCCGACCGGCACCCGCAAGAACCCCTGCAACGCCCCCGACACCAGCACCACCCCGCTCTCCGCGAGCGTCGGCCACCCAGCCGCGATCCGATCACCAGCTCCGAACCGATCCGCCGCCAACGCCACCGCGTCCGTCCGAGCCGTCACCGCCGCCCACGACGCGAACGATCGCCAACCACCACCGTTGTTCGGTTTCACGTGCACGGGCAGCTCACGCTCGACCCCGTTCGCCGCACCCTTCAAGTGGTGGTCGAACCAACGCCCCACCGACGTCCAAATCTCGTTCGGCAACCCGGCCGCCCCGAACAGCTCCGCCGTCGCGTGGTCACCCGGCGACAGCATCAACCGCTTCGGGCCGGTCAACGCGCCGAAGAAGTCCGTGATCTGGCTCGGCGGGAACAGCCCGTCGTTCCACGCGTTGCCGATCATCACCGCCGCCTTGATCGACGACACGTGCGAAGCGGGTGACCGCGGCGGCGAGATCGGCAGCACGTCGGCGAACCGGTCGTCCCGGTAAGCGGCTTCGGCCTCGCGCAGCACCGGCCCCGGCCGTCCGGTCAGCTTCCCGGCCGCCAGCAGCAACTCCACCGCCTGCGCGCTGACCGTCTCGTTCGGGTACAGCGAGCGCCCGAGGTCGGTCCACGTGCTCAGCGCCGCCACCGCCTTGATCCGGGGGTCGCGCGCCGCGGCCAACAACGACTGCCCCGCCCCGTACGAGATCCCCCCGACGCCGATCCGCGCCGGGTCGCCGCCCGCGTGCGCCAAGCCCCAGTCGATCACCCGGCTGACGTCGGCCACCGTGTCCGGCCCGGCCACGTCGATCTCACCCGCCGAGTCGTGGAAGCCGCGCGACGTGTAGCTGATCACCGAGTACCCGGACTCGTACGCCAGCTTCGCCGCCGCCCCGACGTACTCGATGTTGTTCACGCCCCAACTCGACGGCAGCACGATCAACGGGAACGGCCCGCTGCCCCGCCCGGTCGGCGTGACGACGAACGCCTTCAACGGCGTCCCACCCTCACCGGGAACGGTCTCGTACGCGACCGCGAACCCGGGCTCCACCGCCCGGACCGGCGGCGCCACCACGAGCGCCACCACAGCGGCGAACACCAGGGAAAATGATCGGCGCACGAGGTCCTCCTTGACCTTGCCCTTGACTGACCACACCCGCACCCGCACCGGCACCGGCACCGGAACCAAAACCGGCACCCGCATCAGGACCGTGACCGTGACCGGGATCACGCACCACGCTACCGGCGAGTAAACACGAACCCTACTCACCAGTAGCAGCACACTGTGACACGGAACACGCCACCACCCGACATGGCACGATGCCGCTCATGCGGTTCGGCTCACGAGAAGTCCCCGGAGATCGCGCCCTGGTGATGGCGATCGTCAACCGGACGCGCGACTCGTTCTACGACCGCGGCGCCACGTTCTCCGACGACGCCGCGATGGCCGCGGTGGACCGGGTCGTCGCCGAGGGCGCGGACATCGTCGACATCGGCGGGGTCAAGGCGGGCTCCAAGGGCGAGGTGGTCGACGCCGCCGAGGAGGCGCGCCGCGTCGTGCCGTTCGTCGCCGCGGTCCGCGAACGGCACCCGGACCTGGTCATCAGCGTCGACACGTGGCGGCACGAGGTGGGCCGCGCGGTGTGCGAGGTGGGCGCGGACCTGATCAACGACACGTGGGCGGGCGCGGACCCGGCGCTGGCCGACGTGGCGGCCGAGTTCGGCGTCGGCATCGTCTGCTCCCACACCGGCGGCCTCCCGCCGCGCACCGACCCGCACCGCGTCCGCTACGCCGACGTGGTCGCGTCCGTGGTGGCGGAACTGGTCGAGCGGGCCGAGCGGATGGTGGCGCTGGGCGTGCCCGCCGAGGGCGTGCTGATCGACCCGACCCACGACTTCGGCAAGAACACCTGGCACGGCCTGGAACTGCTCCGCCGGCTGGACGAGCTCGTGGCCACCGGCTGGCCGGTGCTGATGGCGTTGTCGAACAAGGACTTCGTCGGCGAGACCCTGGGCGCCGACGTCGACGACCGGGTCGACGGCACGCTGGCCGCCACCTCCGTGGCCGCGTGGGCGGGCGCGAAGGTGTTCCGGGCGCACCAGGTGCGCCAGACCAGGCGCGTGGTCGAGATGGTGGCGAGCATCGCGGGCACGCGTCCGCCGGCGCGCGTGCTGAGGGCGCTGGCCTGATGGCGGACTGGTTCGCGGCGAACACCTGGCAGCATCCACAGTGGACTGTTCAAGAACTCCTGGCGCACAAGGGCACTCGCACGGTCAGCGTGGTCCTGCCCGCGCTCGACGAGGAGGGCACGGTCGGTGACGTGGTGGCCGTCGTGCGCCCGCTGCTCGGCGGCCTCGTGGACGAGCTCGTCGTCATCGACTCCGGCTCCACCGACAACACCGCCGAAGTCGCGGCCGCCGCCGGCGCGCGGGTCGTGCACCGGACCGACGTGCTGCCCGACCTGGAACCGCGCCCCGGCAAGGGCGAGGTCCTCTGGCGCTCGTTGGCCGCCACCACCGGCGACCTGGTCGTGTTCCTCGACTCCGACCTGGTCGACCCCGACCCGGAGTTCGTGCCCGCCCTGCTCGGCCCGCTGCTCACCCGCGACGACGTGCACCTGGTGAAGGGCTTCTACCGCCGGCCGCTGCGGCTGGAGAGCACCGGCGGCGGCCGGGTCACCGAGCTGGCGGCACGGCCGCTGCTCAACGCCCTGCGGCCCGAGCTGGCGGGTGTCGTGCAGCCGCTGGGCGGCGAGTACGCGGGCACGCGCGACTTCCTGGAGTCGGTGCCGTTCGCGCCCGGCTACGGCGTCGAGATCGGCCTGCTGCTCGACGCGCACACCCGGTACGGCCTGGACGGGATCGCGCAGGTCAACCTGGGCGTGCGCAAGCACCGCAACCGCGACCTGCGCCAGCTCGGGCCGATGGCGGCTCAGATCGCGGTCACCGCGCTGCGCCGCTGCGGCGTGCCGGTGGCGTCGTCGACGCTGACGCAGTTCGTGCCGTTCGACGGCGAGTGGCTGCCGTCGCCGGTGGACGTGCCCGCCGAGGACCGGCCCGCCATGCGCTCGGTGCTCCAGCGGTCGCGGTAGTACCCGTCAACGGCGACCAACTCCTCGTGCGAACCCTCCTGCACCACTCGACCGCCCTCGAACACCACGATCCGGTCGAAGTCGACCAACGGCGCCAGCCGGTGCGTGACCAGCACGACGGCGCCGACACGATCGAGCACCCGACGCAGCACGGCGTCACCGTGGTCGACGGCCAGGCCCTCGACCGGTTCGTCCAGCAGCAGCACGTCCGGGTCGGCCAACAACGCCCGCGCCAGCAGCAGGCGTTGCCGCTGACCGCCGGACAACGCGTCCCCGTCCTCACCCACGACGGTGTCCCACGGGACGTCCAGGTCCACCACCCGGGCGACCCGCTCCAGCTCCTCCCGCGACGCCTCGGGCCGGGCGAGCCGCACGTTCGCCTCCACGGTCGCGTGGAAGACGTGCGCGTCGTCCAGCACGCCCTTGGCGACGCCGGGGTGCGCGGCCGCCAACGCCCGCAGGAACGTGCTCTTCCCAGCCCCGCTGGCACCCACCACCCCGACCCGGCCCACGGGCAACGCCACGTCCGGCACGGGCGCCGGCACCGCCCGCACCGCCTCCCGCACCCGCCCGACCGACCCGCGCACCTCGGCCCACCGCTGGGCCGCCGCCGCCAGCGGCACCGCCACCTCCAGCACCGCGACCGAGCCGAGCACGACGTGCGCCGGCGCGCCGGACCGCAGGAACGCCACCGCCACCCCGAACTGCACGACCACGGCCACCGCCGCCAACGCCGCCGCGCCGAACCCGCCCCGCCGCTCCCGTTCGGCCACCGCGTCGACCACCCGGCCGGTCGCGTCCAGCTCGCGGTCCAGGGCGCCGAACGCCGTCAGCTCCGCGGCGCCGTCCAGCAGCACGACGGTCCGCTCCGCCAACTCCGACCGCAACGGCGCCAGCGCCCTCAAGTGCCGCACCGCGAGCCCGTACGCGGCCCACGGCACGAGGAATACCGTCACCACCAACCCGATCGCCAACGGCCACGCGAAGCCCGTCGCGACCAACGCCACCGCACCCACCACGACCGCCACCGCGGCGGGCAACGCGCACCGCAGCAGCGCGTCCTGCACACCGTCCACATCGGACACCAGTCGGGTGAGCGCGTCGCCGTCGGCGAGCGGACGGCGCAGCAGCGCGTCGTACACCCGGCCGCGCACCTCCGCCAGGTGCCGCAGCACGGCCGAGTGCCCGGCCAGCCGCTCGGCGTACCGCAGGCCGCCGCGCGCCAGGGCCAGCGCCCGCACCGCCACGATCGCCACCGTCAACGCCGACAGCGGCGGCTGCCCGGCCGCGCGCACCACGAGCCACACGGCGGTGGTCATCAGCCCGATCCCGGCCAGTTCGGCGGCCACGCCGGCGACCACCGCGAGCGCCAGTCGCCTCATCCGAACGCCACCACCCGGTCCACCTCGCCGAGCATCACGGGCCGGTGCGCCACGACGACCGCCGTCCGCCCGGCCGCGAGCCGCCGCGTCGCCCGCAGCACCGCGTCCTCCGTCCCGCCGTCCAACCGGGACGTCGGCTCGTCCAGCAGCAGCATCCGCGCGTCGTCGCGCACCAGCGCCCGCGCCAACGCCACCCGCTGCCGCTCACCGGAGGACAACGGGTGCTCGGCGTCGACCAGGTGCGCCAACCCCATCTCGGCCGCCGCGGTCCGCACGTCTCCCGACGACCCCAGCGCGATGTTCTCGCCGACCGTGCCGGGGAACAGCGTCGGCCGCTGCGGCACCCACGCCACCTGTCGCAACCACGACTCGCGGTCGATCTCCCGCAGGTCCACCCCGCCGACCAGCACCCGTCCCGACGCGGGCGTCACGAACCCCATCAGCACGGCCAGCAACGTGCTCTTCCCGACCCCGCTGGGCCCCACCAGCCCGACCCGCTCACCGGCCGCGATCCGCAACGACACCTCGCCCAACGCCTCCCTGCCCGGGTACCGGACCACGACCCGCTCGACCACGATCTCGGCCGTCCGAAGATCGGGCGCACGCATCCCACCTACCACCACCGTGCTCGCCCGCGATGTGGCTTGCGCACCTGCGGAGGCCTGCGGCACGGCCCGCGGCACGGCCTCCAGCACCGCCTGGCCCTCGGCGGAGGCGTGGAACTGCGAACCGGCCGCCCGCAGCGGCAGGTAGGCCTCCGGCGCCAGCAGCAGCACCAGCAGCGCCACCTGCAACGTCACCCCGCCGTGCAGCAGGCGCAACCCCACCGGCACCGCCACCAGCGCCACCGACAACGTCGCCACCAGCTCCAGCACCAACGCCGACAGGAACGCCACCCGCAGCGTCCGCATCGTCGCCGCCGCGTGCGCGCCCGCCATCGCCCGCACGGTCGCCGCCTGCGCCGTCGCCCGCCCGAACACCTTCAACGTCCCCAGCCCGCGCACCACGTCCAGGAAATGCCCGCCCACCACCGCCAACCCGGCCCACTGCGCGCGCGTCCGATCACGGGTGTGCAGGCCGACCAGCGCGGCGAACACCGGCACCAGCGGCAACGTCACCAGCACCACCACCGCCGACGTCAGGTCCGCGAACGCCAACCGCACCACCACCGCGACCGGCACCACCGCCGCCGCCACCACCTGCGGCAGGTACCCGGCGAAGTACGGCTCGACCGCGTCCACCCCCTTCACCACCAGCGTGGTGACCGCCCCGGACGACCCCTCAACCCCGGACGCCTTCGAAGCCCTGGACGACCCCTCCGCCCCGGAAGAAATGCAAGACCCCGAAAACTCACGCAACACCCGCTTCCGCAACGCAACCTTCATCGAACTCGCGCAGCGCTGCGTCACCACCCGCCCGCCCCACACCAAACCCCCGCGCACCAGGACCACCGCCATCACCCACCACGCCGACAACCCACCCGCCACCACCGCCGCCACCACCTCGGCCTGCGCCAACACCACCGCCGCCGTCAGCACCGCCAGCACCACCAAGACGACGACGTACCCCCGGTCAACGTGCCGCACGGGACATCCGCCAAGTCGACCACTGGAACCCGAGCACCAACGGCACCACCACGACCGCCGCCCACGTCAGCACCCGCAACGTCGACACCTCCGCCATCACCGACACCGTCACCACCGACCGCGCCCCGAACACCCCCACCACGGGCACCGCGCACAACACCGCGCCGCACCCGAAAGCCACCCGGTACCGCCCCGCCCGCAACGCCGCCCACACCCCGCCCAACAACCCCAGCGCGACCACCGCCGCCACCCCGAACGCGGGCGCGGGCACCGACCCGGCCGTGGCCACCGCCGCCACCGCGAAACCCGCACCCGGCAGCACCAGGAACCCCGCGATCCGCACCGCCCGCGCCCGCAACCCGCCCGACAACCGCCAAGCCAGGAAAACCGCCCCGTGCAACGAGAACAACACCAGCATCCCCGCGCCCCACAACCACACCGGCCCGCCGAGCACCCGCCCCAGCAGCACACCCCACCCCACGGCGACCACCAGCGCGCCGCCCACCAGCGGGACGTCCCAACCGGGTGACCGCAACTGCACCGCCACCGTGAAGCACACCAGCCCGGCCAGCAGCACCGCGAACACCGTGTGCTGCGACGACAGCAGCTCGCCCTCCAACCGGGGGAACGCGCCGAACAGCACGCCCACGGCCGCGACCAGCCACACCTCGTTGCCGAGGAAGAACGGCGTCACCGCGCGCAGCACCGCCCGTCGCGCCGGCTCGTCCCGCCCGACCAGCCGCAACAACACCCCGACCCCGTAGTCGAACCCGGCCAACGCGAAGTAACCGCAGGTCAGGAACGCCAGCAGGGCAACCCAGACACCTTCCACGACACACCCCTCACAGAGCCGGGACGAGCGGCGACACCGGCGCCTCGTCCGAGGAAACGGGTCCACGGCGCGCCAGCCGGGCGATCAGCACCCAGTCGGCGACCGCCAGCACCGCGAACACGGACGTGAACGCGATGAACGACACGAGCATCTGCTCCGCGCTCACGTGTGACATCGCGTCCTGCGTGGTCAGCACCCCCTGGATCAGCCACGGCTGCCGCCCGACCTCGCGGAACAGCCACCCGCCGATCGCCGCCACGAACGGCAGGGGGATGCCGAGCACCATCAGGTACAGCGGGAACCGCAGCCGCACCACCCAGTCGCGGACCAGCAGCGGCACGGTCGCCCAGCTCACCAGCAGCAGCACGAACCCGATCTGGATCATGAACCCGAGCCCGGCCCCGTCCAGCGCGCCGACCGTGTCGAGCTTGTCCGGCTGGTAGCGCTCCACGATCGGGAACTGCCCGAACCCGAACCCGATCAGCATCGGCGTGGCGAGCGCCGTGAGCACCACGCCCAGCCGCAGCGACCGGCGGAAGAAGTCGACCTCCGTCGTGCGCCGCAGGAAGTGGTAGGCGCTCACGCCGGTCAGGAACACGCCGCCGACGGTCAACGACGCGAAGCACACGTGCAGGAACGCCGTGCCGAACGTCGGGTTGGCCACCAGCGCCGAGAAGTCGACCAGCCGCAGCACGCCGTCCCGCGCCTCGTGCCCCGCGGGGTGCTGCAGGAACGCGTTCGCCATCATGATCCAGAACGCCGAGGCGAACGCGGTCAGCGCGACCAGCCAGATCAGCGCCAGGTGCGCCCACTTGTTCAGCCGGTCCCAGCCGAAGATCCACAGGCCGAGGAACGTCGACTCCAGGAAGAACGCCACCAGCGTCTCCAGCGCCAGCGGCGCGCCGAACACGTCGCCCGCGACCGTCGACAGGCCCGACCAGTTCAGCCCGAACTGGAACTCCATGACGATGCCGGTCGCGATGCCGAGCGCGTAGTTCACCACGTAGAGCCGACCCCAGAAGCGCGTCATCCGGGCGTGCACGGGGTCGGCGGAGAGCGTGGCCCGGGTCTGCATCACCGCCACCGACGTCACCAGTCCGAGCGTCAGCAGCACGAACAGGAAGTGGAACGACGTCGTGGTGGCGAACTGGAGCCGGGCCAGTCCGAGAGCATCCATGAGTAGGGACGGTATATGTAGGCAGACAACCTAACATCGGGGATGTCCCGGATTCCGACCCCGGCCCTGGATCAGTAGAGTGCCTACCCATGAAGTCCGACGCGTTGCGGGGGCATCTGGACGCGCTCCTGCTGGCCACGCTCGACGGCGGCCGGCTGCACGGCTACGCCATCATCGAGGCGCTGCAGCGGCGCAGCGGCGGCGCCCTCGACCTGCCCACCGGCACCGTCTACCCGGCCCTGCGCCGGCTGGAGACCGCCGGCCTGGTGACCAGCGAGTGGAGCACCGTCGGCGGCCGGCAGCGCCGCACCTACCGGCTCACCAAGGCGGGCCGGCGCGCCCTGGCCGCCGAGCGCACCGCGTGGCGCGAGTTCACCACCGCCATCGAGGGCGTGCTGGGAGGTGGGCCGTGGCCGGCCCAGGCGTGATCGACGACTACGTGACCGCCCTGGACCGGCGGCTGCGCGGACCGGACCCGGTCAAGGACGACCTGCTCGCCGAGGCCAGGGACAGCCTCCACGACGCCGCCGCCGCGCACCGCGACCAGGGCTTGGCGGAGGAGGACGCGCAACGCCGCGCCGTCGCCGAGTTCGGCCCGGTCGCCGCCATCGCCCGCGAGTACCAGGGCCTGCTCGGCCTCGCCTACGGCGCCCGCACGCTGCGCTCGGTGATGCTGGTGATCCCCCTCGCGTACGTGATGTGGGAGCTCAACCGCCGGTTCTGGATCGGGGCCTGGAACGACTTCGACGCCCCGCCGCCCGACTGGTACCTCGTCGTCGCCCGGTTCAACGACACGTCGGCGTGGCTCGTGGCGGGCGTCGCGGTGCTGGCGCTGCTCGTCGGGCGGCGCCTGGCCCGCACGACGGTCAGCACCCTCACCCTGGCCCGGCTCGCCGGCGTGGTGGCAGTCGTCGCGGTCGGCGTGTCCTTGCTCGGCAACGTGGCGATCCTGGCCGCGACCGCCTACCTGGACGCGACGAGGCTGCTCATGTCGCCCCCGGTGGCCGCCGCGACCGCGTTCTCGTTCGCGATCGCGCTGCGGCTGGCCGTGCTCGCCCGGCGCTGTGTGGTGTTCTCCTCGGTCTGACCGGCGGGGCATGTGTCACGATCGTCACGTGACCTCAGCGCTCATCTACATCGTCGTCATGGCGCTCGTCGCGGCCGTGGTCTTCCTGCTGGCCGCGTTGGTGTTCGGGCGCGGCGAGGAACTGGCGCCGCTGCCGCCGGGTGCGTCGCCGACCCGCCTGCCGTCCGACGACGTGACCCCGGACGACGTGCGCGACCTGAAGTTCCAGCAGGTCCTGCGCGGCTACAAGATGACCGAGGTGGACTGGGCGCTGGACCGCCTGGCCGGCGAGGTCGAACGGCTGCGGGACCGCGTCGCGGAACTGGAGGCCGAGCTGGGCGTCGACCACCGGGCGGCGGCCGACCCCGACCAGGTGGCGGCCGACCCCGAGCGGGAGCCGGAGCATGACCCGGCTTGACCTGCGCGTCGAGGTCGAGGCGCCGGCCGCGACCACCTGGGCCGCGCTGACCGACTGGGCGCGGCAGGGCGAGTGGATGCTCGGCACCACCGTCCGCGTGACCAGCGGCGACGGCGCGAGCGAGGGCAGCGGGCTGGCGGCGTTCACCGGCCTCGGCCCGCTCGGGTTCACCGACACCATGCGCATCACCGCGTGGGAGCCGCCGGTGCGCTGCGCCGTGGAGCACACCGGCCGGCTCGTGCGCGGTACCGGCGAGTTCGTCGTCGTCCCCCGCGGTGACGCGCGCAGCGAGCTCGTCTGGTCCGAGGACATCGCGCTACCGCTCAACCTGGCCTTCGCGCCGGGTGTGAAATGGTCGCTGCGCCGCTTCGCCGCCTTCGCCCGGGAGTACTCCGCATGACCGACCTCGTCCGCTGCCCGTGGGGCGACAGCACGCCCGACTACGCCGCCTACCACGACACCGAGTGGGGCGTCGAGCTGCACGGCGAGGCGGCCCTGTTCGAGCGGATGTCGCTCGAGTCGTTCCAGTCGGGCCTGTCCTGGATCACCATCCTGCGCAAGCGCGAGAACTTCCGGGCGGCCTTCGAGGGGTTCAAGCCCGAGCTGGTCGCGCAGTTCGACGCCGCCGACTTCGACCGGCTCATGGCCGACGCGGGCATCGTCCGCAACCGCGCCAAGATCAACGCCACGATCGCCAACGCCCGCGCCGTCGGCGAGCTCGACGTGCCGCTGGACGACCTGCTGTGGTCGTTCGCCCCCGAGCGGCACGAGCGCCCGGCCACGAGCGCCGACGTGCCCGCCGTCACACCCGAGTCGAAGGCGATGGCCAAGGAGCTCAAGCGCCGCGGCTTCGCGTTCCTCGGCCCCACCACCTGCTACGCGTTGATGCAGGCCACCGGCATGGTCGACGACCACATCGCGGCCTGCTTCCGCGCCGCGCCCTAGCCGCCCGGCCGTCCGCTCAGGAAGGGGGCCGACCACCCGCACGAGTGATCCGCCCTGGCCGGTCGAGCCGTCAGCGCCCGGTGAACGCCGGCTTCCGCTTCGCCACGAACGCGGCCACCGCCTCCCGGTGGTCGGCCGTCGCGCCCGCCTCCGCCTGCGTGCGCGCCTCCACGTCCAGCGCCGCCGCCAGCTCGCCGGAGAACGCCATCGCCTCCTTGATCTTGGCGTACGCCGTGGTCGGCCCCGCCGCGAGCTGACGGGCCAGCGCCTGCGCCGTCGACAGCACCTCGCCGTCCGGCACGACCTGGCCCACCATGCCGATCCGCAACGCCTCCTCCGCGCCGACCGGCTGCGCGAGCAGCATCATCTCCATCGCCCGGCCGTGCCCGATCAGCCGCGGCAACGTCCACGACGCGCCCGAGTCCGCGGTCAGCCCCACGTTCGCGAACGCCATCAGGAACTTCGCCCCCGCCCCGGCCACCCGCAGGTCGCACGCGTACGCCAGCGACGCCCCCGCGCCCGCCGCCATCCCGTTCACCGCGGCGATGACCGGCTTCGGCATGCCCACGATCGCCTTGATCAGCGGGTTGTAGTGCTTCTCCACCGTGGTCAACGGCGCCGGGTCGCCCGCCTCCAGCAGCGCGACGTGCTCCTTGAGGTCCTGACCGGCGCAGAACGCCTTCCCCGCGCCGGTGACGACCACCGCCCGCACGGCGTCGTCCGCGGCGGTCTCGACCACGGCCTCGAGGAACCGCTCCTTCAACGCCACCGTGAACGAGTTGAACGACTCGGGCCGGTTCAGCGTGAAGGTGCGAACGCCGTCAGCGTCGTCGATGAGGAGTTCGGACACGGGGTGACCTCCGGTTAGTGGTGTGCGAGGCAGTCGTCGACGAACTTGGCGACCGCCGGCGCGAGGCGGTTGGTGTGCCGGTCGAAGAACTCGGCCGCCTCCGCGCCCGGCCAGCCGGCGGGCAGCAGCTCGCGCGGCAGGCCGGGGTCGCGGAACAGGAACTTGCGCCAGGCGTGCAGGAACCGCTGCGAAGCCGCGAACGCCGCCGCGGGCGACGTACCGTCCACAGCGGACATCACCGGCTCCCACTCGGCCACGAACCGCGCGTAGTCGCGCCCCAGCGTGGCCAGGTCCCACGCGCGGGCCGCCAGCTCCGCCGGGTCGCCCTCGTGCTCGCCGTGGAACGTGCTGCCCACCACGTTCTCCGCGGTGAGCACGTCCGCCAGCTCCGGCGACGGGCGCGGTGCGATCCACGTCACGGGGCCGAGCGCGCCGTAGCCGAGCAACTGCAGCGAGGAAGCGAGCCGGTCGCGCGCCTCGCGGGCCGGCAGCTCCTCCAGCACCACCACGTGCCACCGACCGTCCCAGGTGGACGGCCGGGTGCGGTAGATGCGGGCCGCCGCCTCGTCCAGCCGACGTTCCGCGCGAGGTGTCATCGCGTAGCCGGGGCCGTCCGGCAGGCGGACCGGTTCCAGCCAGCCCTGCCGCACGGTGCGCGACACGGCCGTGCGCACGGCGGGCGCGGCGAAGTCCAGCGGCTCCAGCAACCGGACCAGCGCGGCGATCGTCGCCGCGCCACCCCGCTCGCGGAGGTGGCCGCCGTAGACGTCGAAGAGCGCGGAACGGGCTCGCACGAGAGCCGAGTCTGTCAGGGCCACCCCGCGACACGCCACAAAGCGGTGCACGGTCACGACCAGGTGACGGTCGGCGGTCGTCGCGGAAGTCGTTGGCGCACGGCGATCCTGGCCGTGATCTGCGGCTTGGCGAAGATCGCCTGACCGTCGCCGGCGGGCCGGAAAGATCGGTTCGGTTTCGCTGCCGAGTCCGCATAGGGGAGAATGGCCGGAGTATCCGGCCCTGGTCGGACGGGGAAGATGTTGACGGAGGGAGCACGCGATGGCGGCCATGAAGCCCCGGACCGGCGACGGTCCCCTCGAGGTGACCAAGGAGGGGCGCGGCATCGTGATGCGCGTTCCGCTCGAGGGTGGTGGGCGCCTCGTCGTCGAGATGTCGGCGGACGAGGCCAACGCCCTGGGCGACGCCCTCAAGGCAGCCGCCGGCTGACCAGCCGGACAAGAGAAAGCGTCGACGCCCCGGTTTCCACTGTGGAACCGGGGCATCGCTACGTCGTGCCGCGCCGGTGACGTGTGCACTCGCCCGTAGGCGCTGATCTGCGGTTTCTCCAGTTCCACCCCCTGCCCGGCCCTATCGGAGGTCCCCCCGTGCGAGCACCCCTGCCCACCCCGCTGGTCACCGTCGAGGTGGCCGACACCCTCCGGCGAGGTGTGCCCGCGGTGCTCGTCGCGTTCCCCGGCGACCCGGTGCGGCTGGGGCCGGGCGCGGAGGACGTGGACGACCTCGGTGACGTGAGCGGCACGGCCGGCGCGACGTCCAGGCAGGGGCGGACCTGGGTCGTCGGCGTCGGCGACGGCGGGGCGGGTGACTGGCGCAAGGCGGGCGCGTCGCTGGTGCGGGCGCTGCACGCGGACGCCGAGAAGAAGGGCGGGACCACGTTCGACGTGCGGCTGCCCGCCGACGTGACGGCCGAGGCGGTGGCGGCGTTCACGCTGGGGGCGGCGGTCGGCGGCTACCGGTTCAAGGTGACCGCCGAGGAACCGCCGCCGCGGGTGAAGTCGTTGCGCCTGGTCACCGGGGGCGCCGGGCTGGCGGACGCGGTGCGGAAGGCGAACACGCTGGCCGCCGCGACGTCGTTGGGGCGCGACCTGGCGAACACGCCGTCAAATGTGAAGGATCCGTCGTGGCTGGCCGCCGCGGCGGTGAAGGCCGCGCGGGCCGTGCCGGGGCTGCGCGTCGACGTGCGGGACGAGAAGTGGCTGGCCGAGCAGCGGTTCGGCGGTGTGCTGGCGGTCGGCGGCGGCTCGGCCCGGCCGCCGCGGTTCATCGAGCTGACGTGGCCGGGCACCGGCGCCGGGCAGCCGCACCTGGTCCTGGTCGGCAAGGGCATCACGTTCGACACCGGCGGCATCTCGATCAAGCCGGCCGAGGGCATGCACCTCATGCGCACGGACATGTCCGGCGGTGCGGCGGTGGTGGCGGCCCTGGTGGGGATCGCCCGGCAGAGCCTGCCCGTCCGGGTGACGGGGCTGGTGCCGGCGGCGGAGAACCACGTGTCGGGCTCGGCGTACCGGCCGGGTGACGTGATCACCCACTACGGGGGCACGACGACCGAGGTGACGAACACGGATGCCGAGGGCAGGCTGGTCCTGGCCGACGCGCTGGCCTACGCGGTGCGGAACCTGCGGCCGGACGTGCTCGTGGACGTGGCGACCCTGACCGGTGCGATGAAGGTCAGCCTGGGGCTGCGCACCGGTGGCCTCTTCGCCACCGACGACGACCTGGCGGCACGCGTGGCCGAGGCCGGCGCCCGCGTCGGCGAGTCGTGGTGGCGGATGCCACTGCTGGAGGACTTGGTCGAGGACGTCCGCAGCGACATCGCCGACGTCCGCCAGTGCCCGCCGGGACCCGGCGGCATCACCGCGGCGCTGTTCCTCAAGGAGTTCACGGGCGACGTCCCGTGGGCCCACCTGGACATCGCCGGTCCCGCGCGCGCCGACAAGGTCTACGACGAGGTGGTGGCGGGCGCCACCGGCTTCGCCGCCCGGACCCTCATCGAACTGGCCGAGACCTACGCGCCGTCGAACACGATCGGGTGATCATGGCCCGAAAATGTACGGAAACACCGTTACCGTCCCTCGGTTGAATCGAGGAACCGCAACCACCCCCAACCACGGCCTCACACGGATGGCGGGGCCTGCGCGGCGGACACGGGAAGGCGGGGTGCGAACGGTGGGCGCGGACGGCGGTGAGCGCGGACGGCGAGCGCAGATGCTGGCGAGCGCAGATGCCGGGCGCGGGATGCCTGTCGAGTGCAGGCGCGGAAGCCAGGCGGCACCCGAACCCGGAGCCAGACGACAGCCGGGCCGGGGCCAGTCGGCAGCCGGACCGGGGCCAGTGCGGCAGCCGGACCGGACGCGGGTGGTCCAAGCGGCGAGCCGTGGGCGCGGACACCGGGCCGGGTCGGGCCGGGTCGGGTCGGGTCGGGTTGGGTTGGGTTGGGTTGGGTTGGGTTGGGAAACGTGATCAGGTCGCCAGCGCGTGGTCGCGGAAGGCTTGGACGGCGGGTGGCAGGGGTGCGTCGGCCGGCCAGACCAGCGCGATCTCCCGCGCCGCACGCGGGCTGAGCGGGATCTCCGGCAGGCCCGACGGCGAGTCGGCGTGCGGCAGCAGGGCGACGCCCAGGCCCGCGGCGACCAGGCCCCGGACGGTCTCGGTCTCCTGGCCCTCGAAGGCCGGCGTGGGCACGAAGCCGGCCGCCGCGCACAGGTCGTCGGTGATCTGCCGCAGGCCGTAGCCCGGTTCGAGGCCGACGAACTCCTCGCCCGCCAGCTCGGCCACCCGCACCGACGGCCGACCGGCCAGGCGGTGGCCCGGCGGGACGACGAGGATCAGCTCCTCCTCGCGGACGACGGCGTGCGCGAACGCGGGGTCGGTCGGCGGCGGGGAGACGAGGGCCAGGTCGACGACGCCGTCGGCCAGGTGGGCGAGGATGTCCTGCCGCGAGTTCTGGACCAGGCGGAATCGCACGGACGGGTGACGTTCGCGGAAGCTGCTGACCAGGGCCGGGACCACCGACCTGCCCAGGAGGTGGAGGAAGCCCAGCGCCACCTGGCCACGTTCGGGTGACACCTCCTCCGCCGCGGCGCGGTGGCCCGCTTCCAGGACGGTCAGCGCGCGGTCGGCGGCTTCGCAGAGCAGGCGGCCTGCCCTGGTCAGGCGGACCCGTCGCCCCGATCGGATGACCACCGGCGCGCCCAGCGACGTGCCGAGCGCGGCCACCCAGCGGCTCACGGTCGGCTGCGGCACGCCGGCCGCCTCGGCGGCGTGGGTCACGTGCTCGTCCGCGGCCAGCGCGCGGAGGACGGCCAGACGCTGGACCAATTCATCCATCACCGCATGGATTCTGGCAAACCGGCGCATTGGACGCATCGATTAGCGTCGAAGACGTGCCCAGCCGCCTCACCACCGCCGTCGCCGCCACCGGCCTGGCCACGTTCGCGCTGCTCTACGCGCCGCAATCGGTCCTGCCCGACATCGCCCGCGACTTCCACCTCACGCCGGCCGAAGCGTCCCTCGCCATCAGCGCCGCGACCGGCGCCCTGGCCCTCGCGATCATCCCGATGGCCGCCCTCGCCGACCGCGTCGGCCGACGCCGCGTCATCGTCTGGTCCGTCCTCACCGCCGCCGCCCTCGGCCTGCTCCTCCCGCTCGCCCCGACCTACGAAACCCTCCTCGCCGCCCGCGCCCTGCAAGGCGTCGCCACCGCGGGCGTCCCGGCCACCGCGATGGCCTTCCTCGCCCAGGAAGCACGCAAGGCGCACGTCGGCGCGGCCATCGGCGCCCTCGTCGCGGGCAACAGCGCGGGTGGCATGCTCGGCCGCCTCATCACCGGCTTCACCACCGACGGCACGTCGTGGCGCACCGCCCTGGCCCTCGCCGGCGCGTTCGGCGCGGCCTGCGCGATCACCGCCGCCCTCCTGCTGCCCCGCGGCCACCACGCCGAACGCCGCCCGAGCGCCCTCAAAGACGCCCTCACCGACCGCGTCCTGCTCTGCCAGTACGCGATCGCGATCCTCGCCGTGGCGGCGTTCATCTCCGTCTTCAACGTCATCGGCTTCCGCCTCACCACCGACCTGGGCCTGCCCACCGGCGTGGCCACCCTGGTCTACCTCGCCTACGCGGCGGGCGGCGGCACGTCCGCCGCCGCGGGCCGCCTGGCCGACCGCCACGGCCGCGCCCGCGTCGCCCTCGCCGGCCTGGCGCTGGCCGCCGCCGGGGCCGCGATCACCCTCCCCGACCACGTGGCCGCGATCGCGGTCGGCCTCACCCTGTTCACCGGCGGCTTCTTCGCCGCGCACGCGGTCGCGAGCGGCTGGGTCGGCGCCCACGCGCCCGAGCACGTCCGCGGCCAGGCCTCGGGCGTCTACCTGTTCGCGTTCTACGTCGGCAGCAGCACCGGCGGCACCGCGGGCAGCGCCGCCTACCAGGCCCGCGGCTGGCCGGGGTTGACCGCCCTGGTCGCGCTGTGGCTGGCGCTGGCGGCCGTCGCGGTCGTGACCGCGCGCAAAGCCCAGGCCGGTCAGAAGTCCAGCGGCACCTCGACCCCGGTCCCACCGGTCACCGCCACCTCGCCCAGCTGCGGCAACGACACCGTCCCCGGCGTGACCGAGAACGTCGCCGACCGCACGTCCTCCGGCACCTCGTACACGACCGCCACCGGCACCGTGTCGCCGCCGTAACGCGCGCCGACCTGCCGCGCCGCCTGCCCGCCCGGCACCGTCAAGGTCAGCAGCGGCGACGTCTGCCCCGCGCCGACCACGCTCGGCAGGCCGTGCCCGACCATCCGCAGCTCCACCAGCGCCATCCCGGCGCCGGCCGTCGCCAGCTCGTACTGCCCGCCCGCCGACACCGGCCGCTGCCGACCCACCTTCGCCCGCACGACCTCCACCGACCCGGCGGACGCGCCCACCGCCATGGGCGTCGACACCGAGATCGCCTCCGGCCCCGGCGCGCGCCGCAGCACCTTCGGCGCCTCGCCGACGACCACCCCGGTCGGCACCTCGACCCGCTGCTGCAGCGACTTGGCCCCCACGGTGTCGAGCACCAGCGACTCCTGCCCGCCCGCCACCGGCACGGTGTAGACGATCAGCGCCGACCCGTTGTCCGGCAGCCGGTCGGCCGGCAGGCGGTGCCGCCGACCCGGCACGTCCAGCGACAGCTCCGGCGGCTGCGGCAGCCACCCGCGCCACGGCGTCTGCCCGAACGCCGAGTCGACCTCGCTGTGCCGCGTCACCCGCACCCGCAGCACCCGCAGCGCCACCCCGTGCTCGGCCCGCAGGTCGCCCTCCGCGGTCGGCCACACCGACGGTGACGCGTACCCCGTCACGTGCACTTCGAGCTGGTCGTCGCGCACCATCGCGGACGCCGCGTCGAGCACCTGCCCGTCGTCGGGCAGCACGGCCAGGAAGTCCGGCCCCGCCTGCCCGACGCCCTGGTCGGCGTCGGCCTCCCGCCCGTCGGTGCGCACCAGCTTCCCCACCGGCGTGCTCCGGGCGCCCTGCGCGGGCACCTGCGGCGGCTGGACCTCGAGCCGGATCCCGGCCGCGCTGCGCTCGACCTGCTTCAACGGCACCGGCACCCAGTCGGTGGCCGCGGCCGTGCCGGGCACCTGCACGGGACCGCACCACAACCGCGTGTCGACCTCGAACGCCTCACCCGTGCGCGCGAACCAGCAGCTCACCGCGTCCAGACCGGTCCGGGCGACGTACCCGAACGACAGCGTGTAGCTCAGCTCCGCCTCGGCTCGCGCCTGCAGGGCGGGCGCGTCCAGCACCGCCTCTCCCTCGATCGTCAACCTGACCTGCTCCGCGCTGAACGCGGGCGTGGCGCACCCACCGGCCACCAGCGCGAGCAGGAGCACAAGCCACCGCATACCGCCCCCAGTAGTCGCCCCTACTGGTTAAAGGCGGTCGGCACCCCATACCGTTGCATCACGATCGAGTGGCGCACATCACACCGTGCGGTCAGGTGATCACCGGGAGCCGTTGAGCGCCGCCGAGTACACCGCCACGGTCTGCTCGGCCACCGTCGCCCACGAGAACTCCTCGATCGCCCGCGCCCGCCCGGCCTCGCCGAACGCCGCCGCCCGCGCCGGGTCCCCGAGCACCTCGTTCACCGCGTCGGCCAGCGCCACCCGGTACGCCTCGACGTCCTTCTCGTCGTAGTGCACCAGCAGCCCGGTCCTCCCGTGGTCCACGACCTCCGGGATGCCGCCCACGTCGGAGGCCACCACCGCCGTGCCGCACGCCATCGCCTCCAGGTTCACGATGCCCAGCGGCTCGTACACCGACGGGCACACGAACACCGTCGAGTGGCTCAGGATCTGCCGCACCTCGGCCGGCTGGAGCATCTGCTGGATCCAGAACACCCCCGGCCGCGACGCCGCCAGCTCCGCCACCGCCAGGCGCGTCTCCTCGGCGATCTCCGGCGTGTCCGGCGCGCCCGCGCACAGCACGACCTGCGCGTCCGGCGAGATCCGGTGCGCGGCGGCGACCAGGTGCCCGACGCCCTTCTGCCGGGTGATCCGCCCGACGAACGTCACGATGGGCCGCGCGGGGTCGATGCCGTGCCGGAGCAGGGCGTCGGTCTCGGGCACGGGGTGGTAGGCCGACGTGTCGATCCCGTTGCGCACCACGTGCACGCGGGCCGGGTCCAGCGCCGGGTAGCAGTCCAGCACGTCGGCGCGCATGCCCTCGCTGACCGCGATCACCGCGTCCGCCGCCTCGTACGCGGTCCGCTCCACCCAGGAGGACACCCGGTAGCCGCCGCCGAGCTGCTCGGCCTTCCACGGCCGGCGCGGCTCCAGCGAGTGCGCGGTCACCACGTGCGGGATGCCGTGCAGCAGTTTCGCCAGGTGACCGGCCATGTTGGCGTACCAGGTGTGCGAGTGCGCCAGCTGCACGTCGCCCAGCGCGGCGGCCATCTCCAGGTCGACCGACAAGGTGGCCAGCGCGGCGTTCGCCTGCTCCAGGCCGTGCGCCGGGTTGTGCGCCCTGGCGTCCGCGCGCGGCCCGCCGAAGGCGTGCACGTCCACGTCCACCAGCTCGCGCAACCTCGGCACGAGGAAGCCGACGTGCACCCCAGCGCCGCCGTAGACCTCCGGCGGGTACTCCCGTGTGAGCAGTCCAATTCGCACGACGCTCACCGTAACCCGGTTGCCGGGGTCAGCCGGGTGAACGAGCGGAGTTTGCGTTACTTCGCCGTTGGTGGGGCGGTGCTCACCCCGTTAGGGTCGTTGTCGTGAAAGGGCAACCGCACGTTCTAGGAATTGTCCTCGCCGGTGGCGAAGGCAAACGGTTGTGGCCGTTGACCGCCGACCGGGCAAAGCCGGCGGTGCCCTTCGGCGGTAACTACCGGCTGGTGGACTTCGTCCTGTCCAACCTGGTGAACGCGGGTTTCGTCAAGCTCTGCGTGCTCACCCAGTACAAATCCCATTCCCTGGACCGGCACATCTCCACGACGTGGCGACTGTCCAATGTGCTCGGCCAGTACGTCACGCCGGTCCCGGCGCAGCAGCGGCTCGGGCCGCGCTGGTACACCGGCAGCGCCGACGCCATCTTCCAGTCGCTGAACCTCGTCAACGACGAGAAACCCGAGCACGTGATCATCTTCGGCGCCGACCACGTCTACCGGATGGACCCCGGCCAGATGGTGGAGCAGCACGTGGAGACCGGCGCGGGCGTCACCGTGGCGGGCATCCGGGTGCCGCGGGCGGAGGCCAAGGCGTTCGGCTGCATCGACTCCGACGCGACCGGGCTGATCACCCGTTTCCTGGAGAAACCGGCCGAGCCGCCGCACGTGCCGGACGACCCGGAGGTCACCTTCGCGTCGATGGGCAACTACGTGTTCACCACCGAGGCGCTGATCGACGCGTTGCGGGCGGACGCGTCGAACCCCGACTCCGACCACGACATGGGCGGCGACATCATCCCGATGCTCGTCGACCAGGGGCAGGCGCACGTCTACGACTTCGCCGACAACAAGGTGCCGGGCGAGACCGACCGCGACCGGGGCTACTGGCGCGACGTGGGGACCATCGACGCCTACTACGAGGCGCACATGGACCTGGTGTCGGTGCGGCCGGTGTTCAACCTCTACAACCAGGCGTGGCCGATCCGGACGGCGACCCCGCCGCTGCCGCCCGCGAAGTTCATCGCGGGAGGCAGCGCGGAGGACTCGATGGTGGGGCCGGGTTCGATCATCTCCGGCACCATCCACGGGTCGGTGATCAGCTCGGACGTGGTCGTGGAGTCCGGGTCGGTGGTGCAGGGGAGCGTGCTGCTGCCCGGCGTGCGGATCGGGCGCGGCGCGGTCGTGCGGCGGGCGATCCTGGACAAGAACGTCGTCGTGCCCGACGGTGCGCTGATCGGCGTGGACCCGGCGACGGACCGGCAGCGCTACACCGTGTCGTCCGGCGGGGTGACGGTGCTCGGGAAGGGCGTCACGGCGCACTGACCCGGTCGGGGACCGTCCTCGCGACGGTCCCCGCTTTCACCCACACGGGTGACCCCGGCCGGGTGAGGTTGCGGAGTTGTCCACAGCCCGCTTCCGCGCGCTCCACATCGTCGTACCCCGGTGGCAAGATCAAAGCAGGGGTCCCCTCGGCGAGGACCCCTGCGAAGCCTCAGCCGACCTTCGCGGCGACCAGCAGGCCGTCGCCCAGCGGCAGGATCACCGGCACCAGGCGGTCGTCCTCGCGGACCGAGCGCGCCACCTCCCGCATCGCGACCGTGTCCGGGTCGCGGTGCGACGGGTCGACCACCCGGCCGTGCCACAGCACGTTGTCGAACGCGATCACGCCACCCGGCCGCAGCAGCCGCACGCCCTCCGCCAGGTACTTCGGGTACTCCGACTTCGCCGCGTCCACGAACACCAGGTCGTACGCGCCGTCGGTGAGCCTGGGCAGCACGTCCAGCGCCCGACCCATGATCAACCGGGTCCGCGACACCGCGATGCCCGCCTCCGCGAACGCCACCCGCGCCGCGCGCTGGTGCTCCGGCTCCACGTCGATCGACGTCAGCACCCCCGCCGCGGGCATGCCGCCGAGCAGGTACAACGCGCCGACACCGGCCCCGGTGCCGATCTCCACCACGGCCTTGGCCTGCAACGCCGCCGCGAGGAACCGCAACGCCGCCCCGCCGCCGGACCCGATCGGCACGCACCCCAACTCGGCGCCACGAGCCCTGGCGGCCGTGATGACGGCGTCCTCGGGCAGGTAGCGCTCCACGTACTCGCGCGTCGGCGCATCCACAGCACGAAGGCTAACGCCGCCGGCGGCGGTTCGGGTGAATCTCGCCGACAACCCGGATTCTCAGCCTGCTCTCAGCCGCCTCTCACGATGGTTATAAGGGAGAAGGTCAGACTGGCTCCAACGCATGACGAGCAGGACCAACGGGAACACGTCAGGGGAGCCGAGCGTTGACCCGTGCAGCAGGGCAGCCAGCCCAGTGGAGGTGCTTAACCGCCCGATGCCAAAGCAGCCGACCGCCGCACTGACCGCGCCCATCGAGGACGCGGACTGGATCGCGCCCTCGTGGGACCAAGTTGTGCGCGAGCACGCCGACCGGGTGTACCGGCTGGCCTACCGCCTGTCCGGCAACCAGCACGACGCCGAGGACCTCACCCAGGAGACCTTCATCCGGGTGTTCCGCTCGCTCGCGTCGTACAAGCCCGGCACGTTCGAGGGCTGGCTGCACCGCATCACCACGAACCTCTTCCTCGACATGGCCCGCCGCCGCTCGCGCGTGCGCATGGAGGCCCTGCCCGAGGAGACCGACCGCATCCCCGGCGACGACCCGACGCCGGAGGAGATCTACGACGACACGCACCTCGACCCGGAGCTGCAGGCCGCGCTGGACGAGCTGCCGCCCGAGTTCCGCGCCGCCGTCGTCCTGTGTGACGTGGAAGGGCTCTCCTACGAGGAGATCGGCGCCACCCTCGGCGTCAAACTCGGTACCGTGAGAAGCAGGATCCACCGGGGCCGCCAGGCCCTGCGGGTCGCACTGGAACGCCGTCGGGGTCTGGCCCAGGAGGACTCTGCATGACCGACCTGCGAGGTTGGCAACTGCCCGAGCAGCACCTGCTGCCCGACGCGGTCGTCGCCTTCGTCGACGGCGAGCTGTCCGCCTCGGCGCACAACAGGGCGTCCGCGCACCTGCAGCGCTGCCCGTTCTGCGCGGCCGAGGCGTACTCGCAGCAGCAGGCCCGCTCCGCGGTGCGCGCCGCCGACGCGCCGTGCGCGCCCGCGAGCCTGCTGGCCAGGCTGGGCGCGATCCCGCAGGAAGTGGAGCTGCCCAGCGCGCCGGACGGCCTCGCGGTCAGCGAGGACGGCCAGCTCGTCACGGTCCAGCGGCCCGACCGGGTCGCGTTCGGCAGCGGTCCCGTGCTGGGGTCCGGCCGCCCTTTCGGAACCGGCGGCGGTAGCCGCTTCGGAGCCGGTCTGTTCGGGGGACGACGCGCCCGCCAAGGCGCCGGCGTCGTCGTCTCCGGTCTCATGCTCGGCGCGCTCGCCCTGGTCGCACCGGGCAGCGAGGACAACGCGCCGCCGCCCGCCCAGGGCAACTCCCCGCAGCCCTCGCCCGTGGTCGCGCCGTCGTTGACCGACGACCGCGAGCCCGTCGGCGTGCTGCGCCCGGCCGCGGACACCGGCCTGCCGGGCCGCTGACCGGCCCGCTGACGGCAACTTCACCGGTCACCCGGCACGATTGCCCCGCGACAACCATGGTGTGACGACGTGCGGGGAGCGATGAGCGAGCCAGAGCAGGGCAACGGGACCCCCAGGTCGGGCGTGGACGACGGGGCGCACCGCAGGCTCGCACCCCGTCCGCTGAACCGCCCGGCCGTCGACCCCGGTCAGCAGGCCGTGTTCGGTCGACCGCGGGGCGTGGCGGGCGCGTTCTCCGCCGACCGCCCGAGCCCGAACGGCAACTCGTCCGTGCGACTCGCGCCGCCGCCACCGGAAGCGCTGAGCACGGCGTTCGGCCGGCCCCGCGGCGAGGACGACACGCTGCTGCAACGCCCGCCGGTCGACCTGAACGGCGAGCCCGAGGTGGAGCCCGTCTTCTGGGAGGGCAAGCCGGCGGGCGACTCGTGGCGCGACCCGGGCGCGTCGGCCGTCATCGGCCCGCCCGCCGTCACGGAGCAGCCCGACACCGAACCCAAGCCGGAGCCGCCGGCCGGGCCGCAGCTCAGCGTGCCCGAACTGCTGTTCGGGCGGCGCGTCAAGCCGATGGCCCTGGTGCTGCTGATGGTGGCGGCGCTGGTGATCGGCGCGGGCGGCGGCGTGGTCGGCTGGCTGCTGGGCCGGGTCGGCAACCCGCTCACCGACGGCGGCGTCACGCTCGCCGAGGTCAAGCCGGGCAAGGAGCGCCCGGTCGGGTCGGTCGCCGAGATCGCCCAGCGCGTCACGCCCAGCGTCGTGTCGATCGAGTTCAAGGGCGCGAACGTGGCCGGCGTCGGCTCCGGCGTGGTCATCGACGGCGAGGGCTACGTGCTGACCAACGACCACGTGGTCGCCCCGGCGGTGCAGGACACGTCGGCGAAGCTGACCGTGGTCTTCACCGACGGCAAGCGGGCCGTGGCGCAGGTCGTCGGCCGCGACTCCAAGACCGACCTCGCGGTGATCAAGGTCGAGGTGGACAACCCGACCGTGCTGCAGTTCGGCGACTCCGACGAGCTGGCGGTCGGTGACACCGTGCTCGCGATCGGCTCGCCGCTGTCGCTGTCGAACACCGTGACCGAGGGCATCGTCAGCGCCCTGCACCGGCCCGTGACGGCGGCGGGCGAGAACGGCGGGCCGCAGGTCACCTACGACGCGATCCAGACCGACGCGGCCATCAACCCCGGCAACTCCGGTGGCGCGCTGGTCGACTCGTCCGGCGCGCTGGTCGGCATCAACTCGTCGATCCGCACCGAGACCGGCGGCTCGGTCGGCCTCGGGTTCGCGATCTCCGGCAACTACGCGCGCAAGGTGTCGCAGGCGTTGATCCGCGACGGCGAGGTCAAGCACGCGGACATGAACATCAACGTGCGGTCGGCGTCGGCGGAGACCGCGGAGGGCGCGCAGGTGCAGAACGTGCCCGAGGGCGGCGCGGCCGACGCGGCGGGCATCGAGGAGGGCGACGTGATCACGCGCGTCGGCGACCGGATGGTGCGCAACGCCGCGGAGCTGACCGTTGCGGTAAGGGACCATGAAATCGGCGAGACGGTGCCGGTCGTGCTGGCCAGGCAGGGTCGCGAGCTGACCGTGCAGGTGACTTTGCGGTCCGACTGACGGCTACGCTGGCGGTCAGGGCTTGGGGCGCGGAAGGTGGGGCACGAGGGTGTTCGACAGCATCGGGTGGCTTGAGATCCTCGTCATCGTCGTGGCGGGCCTGTTCATCCTGGGCCCGGAACGACTGCCCGACGCGGCCGCGTGGGTCGGCAAGACGGTCCGCCGGGTGCGCGACTACGCGACCGGCGCGCGGGAGCAGTTGAAGCAGGAGATGGGACCCGAGTTCGAGCAGCTGCGCAAGCCGCTCGAGGACCTCCGGGAACTGCGCAACTTCGACCCCAAGCGCGCGATCACCAAGCACTTGTGGGAGGACGAGCCGAGCGAGAAGCCGAACGGCCACCCCACCGTGCCGCCGGTGCGCGACACGACGAGCCGGGACCGTCCCCTGGAGCGCGGCGAGCGTCCCCCGTACGACCCGGACGCCACCTGACACGCACCCGGGCCGCCGCTGACCGCGGTGTGCCGAACGGGCTGTCCGCACTGTCACGGCCCGGAATTGTCGTACCCGGCCGGCAGAATCAAAGCAGGGGTCCCCTTGGCGGGGACCCCTGCGATGCGTTCGAGGGGGAGCGGGTCGGTCAGGCGACGCCCCGGCCGCGGTGGGTGGTGGTGGTCGGGGTGCCGGTGATGGTGAACTGCGAGCCCGGTTCGACGACGACCGCGCCGGCGGCGGAGTTGGTGATCCGCACGTTGGTCAGGGTCGCGCTGCCGCGGGCGCCGCCCATGGCCAGGATGCCCGCCCCGTTGTTCGAGCGGTCGATGAGGACGTTGCCGATCACCACGCCCGGCACGTTGCCGCCGCCCGTCTTGAACTGGATGCCGTCGTAGGTCGAGTCGTGGATCTCGGTGTCGCGGATCGTCACGCCGGTGATGTCGCGGCTCTGCGCGAACAACGTGATCGCGCCGAACTCCTGCGCCTCGCCCCAGAACGCGCCACCCGTCCGGAACAGGGCGTTGTTGGCGATCAACGTCTGCCCGGAGAACGGCAACGGGTCGTGGTCGGTCGCCAGCATGATCCCGGGGTAGTTCATGGTGTCGTGGATCAGGTTGTTCTCGACCCTGTTGCCGTAGCCGCCGTAGATCGCGACGCCGTTGGCCCGCCACGGCAGCTGGATCGTGTTGTTCACGAACGCGTTGTCGTGCGCGACGTCGACCGCCTGGTCCTTGACGTACCGGTTGGCCCACACCGCCAACGAGTCGTCGCCGGTCGTCCGGAACGACGAGTTGAACACCCGCGAGTTGCGCGTGCCGTTGGTGAAGTTGATGCCGTCGGCGTAGGTGTCGCGGATCCTCATGCCGCTGAACTCGACCCCGTCGGCGGGACCCCACAGCTCCGGGATGTTGTCGTAGTCACGACCGACCCACACGCCGACGTTGGCGTGCTCGATCCACACGTTCGTGATCTTCGTCCCGGCGCCGAACCGCCCGTTGAGGCCCACGCCGCCCTCGGCGCCGCCCGCGCCGCCGCGGATCCGGCCCGAGCCGAAGATCGCGATGTCCGAGATCTTCGTGTTGGCGTCGATGTCGAACCCGAAGTTGCCCTCGTGCGGGTGGTTGATGCTGCCCTGGGCCAGGTGCGGCTCGGTGAGCGTGTACAGCTGCGAGTGCCACATGCCCGCACCGCGGATGGTGACGTCGCGGATGCCCACCTGGTTGTGCTGCCCCCGGTCGAGCGGGTCGTCGGTCAGGATCTTCTTCTCCTGCCGCCACTGCCCGGCCGGGATCCACACGCAGCCGATCACGCCGTTCTGGTCGTCGGTCACGGCGCGCTGGATGGCGTCCGTGTCGTCGCCGCCGTCACCCGGCACGGCGCCGTAGGCGGTGATGGACGTGCAGCCGGCGGGCTGGTCGGTCGGCGGCGCCACCTGCTCCAGGTCGATCAGGTCGATGACGTAGAACGCCGCCGCGTCACCCGCGTCGCGTTGCAGCTTGAACCGGGTGCCGGCCGGGTAGGTCCGGGCCAGCAGGGCGTTCGCCTCGTCGAACAGCCGCCGCGCGTCGGCCTGCGGCGTGTTGGTGAGCCCTTCGGGGTCGTCGGTGTTGCCGTAGAGCCAGCTGTGCTTGGACGACAACGTCAACTTCCGCACGAACACGTCGTCGGCGTACAGGCTGATGGTCGCCTCGATGCCGCCGCCTCCGGGCGCGTCCGGGACCGAGTTGCGCACCACGATCGAGTTCGACGCGATCGTCGACGTGAACTCCACGAACTGGCCGGTGCCGTCCAGCCGCACGGACTTGCGGCCCGACGACTCGGTGGCGAAGTTGGTGTGCCCGAACCGCCGCAGCGGGTCGGCTTCCAGCAGGGTGCCCTGGTACCGGGCGGCTTCCGCCTCGTGCTCGACGTACGGCACCGCCGCGCCGCGACCGACCACGATCGACTGCGACGTCGCGTTGTTGGTCTCGTTCGTCTCGGCGACGACGCCGGTCGCGTCGGCGGTGGCGGTGATCGTCGCGCCGCCCGCGGTGGCCGTCCACGTGCCGCCGACCGGCACGGTCACCGTCGCGCCCGCCGCGATGGCCGGGCTCTGCCCGGTGAGCGTGACGCCGCCGACCGCGACCCGCGTGACGGTGCCCGCGCCGACCGCCGACGTGCCGCGGTTGTGCACCGACACGGTGAACGACACCGGCGCGCCGACGGCCGGGTTCGGCGGGGTGGGCGTGATGCCGACGACGGTCAGGTCCGGGCCGGGCGCCTGCGCCACCACCAGCGGTGACGGCGCGGTGTGCGCGTTGTTGCCGTTGTCCTGCTCGACGACGGCGTCGGTCGGGTCGACCACCGCCCTCACCGGGTAGCTGCCCGCCGCCCGCCTGCCCGCGTTCACCGACACCGCGGCCGACGCGCCCGCGGCCAGCCCGGCGACCGGCGCGCTGCCGACGACCGTGCCGCCGAGGCTGAAGTCGACCGAGGTCGCGCCGGCGGCGGCCGTGCCCGTGTTGCGGACCGTGGCCGTGAGGGTGACGGCGTCGAGCTCCGACGGACTGGCCGGCGTCCACGACACCGCCGCGACGGTCAGGTCCGGGTTCGGCGCGGGCGTGCCGACGACCTGGAACTCGGCCACCTGCCCGCCGGGCGCGCCGGTGTTGCCGAAGAACTCCAGCCGCACGTCCGCGACCCGGCCGGCGACCGGGACCGTCACCGCGTTCTGGTTGCCGGCCGGGCTGAACGCGTGCTCGGCGCGGGGGGCCAGCGACGTGAAGCCGGTCGCGCCCTGCTCGCGGCCCAGCACCTGGAAGCTCTGCGTGCGCGGCCCCCACACCGGGTCGGGGTTGAGCTTGACCACGACCGCGCTCACGTCGGCGTTCGCGCCGAGCTTCACGGTCAGGGTGGCCGACTGGCCGCCCGCCTCCCAGTACGTGGCGACGTTGCCGTCGTTGGCGTTGGTGGCGACGAACCCGAACGTCGACGACGACGCCTCGATCAGCTTGCCGGCCGCGAGGTTCGTGCCGCCGCCCTGGCCGACGCGCGTCACCGCGTTGCTGTCGCCGGACACGTTGCCCGCCGCGTCACGCGCCCGCACGGTGTAGGTCACGGTGGCGGTGGCCGGTTGGCTGTCGGTGTAGGTCAACGTCGTGCCCGGCACGGTGGCGCGCGCCGCGCCGTTGGCGAAGACGGTGTACCCGGTCACGCCGGTGTCGTCGGTGGACGCGGTCCAGCTCAGCCGGACCTGCCCGGCGGCGGGCTCGGTCAGCGACAGCCCGCCCGGCGCGGTCGGGGCCTGCCCGTCGCCGGTGGTGGCGCCGTAGACCTCGAACTCCGAGACCTGGGCGGCGGGCCAGCCGGTGTTGCCGGTGACGTGCAGCCGCACGTGCCGGGCGGCCCTGGCGGCGAAGTCGATGGTGGCCGTGTTGCCGCTCGCCGGGGTGAACACCCGTGCGGCGGACGGCGAGAGGTCGGTGAACGTGGCGCCGTCCGTGCTGCCCTGGACGGCGAGCGTCTGCGTGCGCTCGCCCCAGCCGGTCGGCAGCTTCAGCACGACCCGGCTCACGCCGGCGGTCGCGCCGAGGTCGACCTGGAGCCACTGCGGGAACGCGTGGTTCGCGCTCTCCCAGTAGGAGGCCTGGTTGCCGTCGGTGGCGTTGGCCGCGGGGTAGCCGGCCTGCGAGCCGCTCGCCGACGTGCTCTTGCCCGCGGCCAGGTCGACCGCGATGGCGGTGACGTCGCCGGGCGCTCCCGAGGCGGGGGAGAGGCCGAGCGCGGTCAAGCCGACCGCGAGGATGCCGCCGATCAGTCGCCGGCTGCGCTGCTTCCGTGTCATCGGTGTCCTCTTCGTTGGGGACGACGGTGCGCTGACGGCAGACTGCGGCGGAGCGCCTGCCGCTAAGTTGCGAGTCGATATGGAGATTTTAAGCTGTGACTGTCAACTTCTTGCGGGGTTGAGTACAAATGTTTCAGACGGGCGGCGGTTCGTCAACGGCCGACCGGACGCGGGCAGCACGAAACAGGGGCCCCCGGATCGGGAGCCCCTGTCGTGGGGTTCAGGCCGTCAGCGGCCGGCGGGCGAGACGTTCAGCAGGCGGCCGGCGAGCCCGCGCGACCGCGTCGACAACTTGCCGGCCACGGTCGTCAGCACCTGTCCGGCGGCCGACTCCGGGTGCGCCAGCACGATCGGCGTGCCCGCGTCGCCCTGCTCGCGCAGCCGCGGGTCGAGCGGGACCTGGCCCAGCAGCGGCACGTCCGCGCCGACCGCCTGGGTCAGCGAGTCGGCCACGACCTGCCCGCCGCCCTCGCCGAACACGTCCATCCGGGTGCCGTCCGGCAGCTCCAGCCACGACATGTTCTCGATCACGCCGGCGATCCGCTGCCGCGTCTGCAACGCGATCGACCCGGCCCGCTCCGCCACCTCGGCCGCCGCCTGCTGCGGCGTCGTCACGACCAGGATCTCGGCGTTCGGCACGAGCTGCGCCACCGAGATGGCGATGTCGCCGGTGCCCGGGGGCAGGTCGAGCAGCAGCACGTCCAGGTCGCCCCAGAACACGTCGGCCAGGAACTGCTGCAACGCGCGGTGCAGCATCGGGCCGCGCCACACGACCGGCGTGTTGCCCGGCGTGAACATGCCGATCGAGATCAGCTTCACGCCGTGCGACTGCGGCGGCATGATCATCTTCTCGACCTGCGTGGGCCGCGCGTCCGTGCCCAGCATGCGGGGGATGGAGTGGCCGTAGATGTCGGCGTCCACCACGCCGACGGACAGCCCGCGCGCGGCCATCGCGACGGCCAGGTTCACCGTCACCGACGACTTGCCGACGCCGCCCTTGCCCGACGCGACGCAGTAGACCCGCGTCAGCGAACCGGGCTGGGCGAACGGGATCACCGGCTCCTCGACGCCGCCGCGCAGCGTCTTGCGCAGCTCGGTGCGCTGCGCGTCGCTCATCACGTCCAGCTCGACGCGGACGCCGGTCACGCCGTCGAGCGCGGACACGGCGCCGGTCACGTCGGCGGTGATCTTGTCGCGCAGCGGGCAGCCGGACACGGTGAGGAAGACCGCCACGTCCACGACCCCGTCGTCGCCGACCACGACGCCCTTGACCATGCCGAGGTCGGTGATCGGACGCCGGATCTCCGGGTCCTGGACACCGGCCAACGCCTTCTGCACGTCGTCAACGGTAGGAAGAGTCACGGGAACGCCTTCGCGAGAGGTGGTGGGACCGCCATGCTACGGCGGGCCGTGCACCTCCAAGCTACCGGTTGGTCACCTCGGATCCGGGGGCAGCGCGCACCCGGTTGCGTGCTTTCCGTAACATTGGTATCCGTGCCGGAAACCGGATCTGCCCGGTTGCCCACCCGTAGCGAGCTGGGGGTGTGGCGATCCTTCCTCCGGGCGCACGCGAGGCTCACACGGATCCTGGAAGCCGAACTGATCGCCGAGCAACGCCTGTCGCTCGCGGCCTACGACGTCCTGGTCCAGCTCGCCGAGGCGCCGCAGTACCGATTGCGGATGACCGAGCTGGCCGAGGCCGTGCTGCTGTCCCGCTCCGGCGTCACCAGACTCGTCGACCGCCTGGAACGCGCGGGCCTGGTGCTGCGGGAACGCGCCGACGGCGACGGGCGCGGCGTGGTGGCCGTGCTCACCTCGCAGGGCCTCGAACGGCTGCGGGTGGCGTCCGGCACCCACCTCACGGGCGTGGTGCGCCACTTCACGGAGACGTTCGACCACGCCGAGCTGGAGGCGTTCGGCCGCACGTGCGACCGGCTGGGCGCCGACAAGCCCTGAGCGTCACGAGGACGGCACGTCGTCCTTGACGTCCGCGGCGGGGCTGTCCCTGCCGGCGCCGTCCTTGCCGGGGTTGTCCTTGCCGGGGTTGTCCTTGCCGGGCCGCTTGCGCTCGCGGAACACGCGTTCCAGCTCGCTGCGCAGGTAGTCGCGGGTCACGACCTCGCCCACGGCGAGCCGCAGCGCGGCCAGCTCGCGGGCCAGGTACTCGGTGTCGGCCTTGGTCTGTGCGGCACGCGCCCGGTCCTCCTCCAACGACACCCGGTCGCGGTCGTCCTGCCGGTTCTGCGCCAGCAGGATCAGCGGCGCGGCGTACGCGGCCTGCGTGGAGAACGCCAGGTTGAGCAGGATGAACGGGTACGGGTCCCAGCGCAGCGTCACCGCGAACAGGTTCAGCGTGATCCACACGATCACCAGCAGCGTCTGCCAGAACAGGAACTTGCCGGTGCCGAGGAACCGGGCGAGCCGCTCGGAGAACCGGCCGAATGCCTCCGGGTCGAGCGACAGCCGGAACCGGCCCTCCGTGCGCGGCTGGTCGAGCCGTCGACGCGGCAGCAGCTCAGGCATGGGACAGCCCCGTTTCGCGCCAGTTGGCCGGCAGCAGGTGGTCGAGCACGTCGTCCACGGTGACCGCGCCGAGCAGGTGGTCGCTCTCGTCCACCACCGGCCCGCACACCAGGTTGTAGGCGGCGAAGTAGCGGGTCACGTCGCTGAGCGACGCGGTCGGCGACAACGTCGCCAGGTCCGTGTCCAGCACGCCCGCGACCAGGTCGGACGGCGGCTCCCGCAGCAGCCGCTGGATGTGCACGCAGCCCAGGTAGCGGCCGGTCGGCGTGGCCGTAGGCGCCCGGCACACGAACACCATGCTGGCCAGCGCGGGCGTCAGGTCCGGGTTGCGCACGTGCGCCAGCGCCTCGGCCACGGTCGCGTCCGGCGCGAGCACCACCGGCTCCGGCGTCATCAGGCCGCCCGCGGTGTCGAAGCTGTACTCCAGCAGCCGTCGCACCGGCTCGGACTCCTCCGGCTCCATCAGCTCCAGCAGCCGGTCCTTCTCGCCCTCGGGCAGCTCCGAGAGCAGGTCGGCCGCGTCGTCGGGGTCCATCGCCTCCAGGATGTCCGCCGCGCGCTCCTCGTCGAGGTAGGCCAGCAGGTCCTTCTGGTCCTCCTCGGCCATCTCCTCGATCACGTCGGCGAGCCGTTCGTCGTCCAGCGCCTCGGCCACCTCGTAGCGCCGCTTGAACGGCAGGCTGTGCAGGGCCAGCGCCACGTCCGCCGCCCGCATCGTCTCGAAGATCGCGACCAGGTGCTGCGCGCCCTGCGGCTGGCCCGCGAGCTCCGTCACCGACAGCCCGGTCAGGTCCTCCCAGTGCAGCACCTGCACCGGCCCGCGGCGGGCCAGCCGGCCGGTGCGCTCCCGGACCGCGACCCGCGTCATCCGCCAGTCCCGGGTGCGGCTGGGCTCCATCGCGGCGTCGACCAGCACCGCCGGCGCGCCGGAGGCGAGCGTGACGCGCGCGTCGAGCAGCTCGCCGACGACCAGCACCTCGTTGGCGCGCTGGTGGAACTGGCGCAGGTTGACCGACCCGGTGGCGAGCGTCACGGCGTTCGGCTCGATCGAGGTGACCCGCAGCATCGGCACGAAGATGCGCCGCCGGGTCGCCAGCTCCAGCACCAAACCGAGCACGCGGGGTGGCTGGCGGTCCACCCGCAGGCCGATGACCAGGTCGCGGACCTTGCCGATCGACTCGCCGTCCGGGCCGAAGACGGGCAACCCGGCGAGCTGAGCGGCGAAGACCCGGTTCACGGCAGGCACGTGATCAGGCTAGTCCGCCGGGTGCCCCGCCGCTGCGTTCCACTGTGGACGCCGGGGACCAGGTTCCCGGTCAGGGCCGCAACGCGTGCGTGATCGCCTCGACCGTGACGGCCATCTCGTCCAGCTCCTCCTCCAGGCACCACAGCCAGGTGTCGACGGCGCGGCAGAACGTCCAGGCGCGGGCGCGTTCGGCGTCCAGCTCGCCGATGTCGCACAGCGCGGCGAACCGGTCGCGCAGGCCGCGTTCGCCGTCGAGCTCGCCGAACCTGTTCCACAGCAACGGGATCACGCCGATCTCGCGGTCGCCGGCCAGCGGTTTCGGGTCGATCATCAGCCACGGCTCGCGGTCGCCGCGCAGCACGTTCTCGTAGTGCAGGTCCTGGTTGACCAGCGTGTTCCCGGCGTGCTCGACGAGGTGGCGGCCCAGTTCGCGCGCCTGCTCGACGACGGCGGACGGCAGCGGGCCGCCCAGGTCGGCGTTGCGCGTGCGCGGGTCGGCGAAGTCGTGGCGGTGGAACTGAGGGCCGGCCGGGACGCGCAGCCGGCGGAGCAGGCCGCCGGTGACGGCCAGCGCCTCCTCGATCGGCGCGTCGAGCAGCGACGCGGTGTGGTCGAGGCGTTCCAGCAGCAGCGCGCCGTGCCGGTCGTCGTGGTCGAGCAGCGCCACCACGCCCTGGCCGTCCCACGCCTCGAGGGCGGTCGGCTCGTGCCGCGTCTCGTCGTCCAGCCAGGTGAGCTTGAGCACGGCCGGGTGGCCGTCGGCGCGGCGCACCGGGAGGACGACGGCGATGTTGCCGTAGAGCAGCGCGCCGTCCGGGGCGAGGCGCCAGCGGGCGCAGAACTTCGTGGCCAGCGAGGGGAGCGAGGCCCGCCACTCCAACGCCTCCTCGCCCAGGATGGCGCCGAAGTCCTCGGGGACGGTGATCACGCGAACTCCAGGCGGTAGACCGACTCCCACGCCGGCCGGCCGTTGAGCCGGGCCGCTCGCAGCGCCGCCAGCGCCTCGTCGTCGGGGTCGGCGAGGCGGGCGGTCGCCGTGGCGTCGACCAGGTGGGAGTGGGTGGTGGGCGAGCGGACGGTGACCGTGCACCGGACGCCGTCGGCCAGGCCCGGCACCTGCTGCTCCGTGCCGCCGACGGCGACGAGGAGGCCGCCGTCGCGCCACAGCGCCCACACCAGTCGCGGCTCGCGGCCGTCCGGTCGGATCCACACCGCCGCGGCCTTGCGCAGCGCGTTGTCCAGCACCTGCTCGATCTCCACCGGTTCAGCCTGCCACGGGCCTGTGAGTCGTGACTCACGAAATAGCGGGCGCTACGCGTGCGTGCCACCCTTCGCACAACAGGAGTTACCGGCCGGTACGAGGAGGTACCCACAGTGGTCGACCAGCAGCGTCCCCGTCGCTCGTGTCTGGCCGTGCCCGGCTCGAGCCAGAAGATGATCGACAAGGCTCGCACGCTGCCCGCGGACCAGGTGTTCCTCGACCTGGAGGACGCGTGCGCGCCGCTGGCCAAGCCGGACGCGCGCAAGACCATCGTGGCCTCGTTGAACGAGGGCGGCTGGGGTTCCCGCGCGCGGGTCGTCCGGGTGAACGACTGGACCACCGAGTGGACCTACCGCGACGTCACCGAGGTCGTCGAGGGCGCGGGCGCGAACCTGGACTGCATCATGCTGCCGAAGGTGCAGACCGCGGAGCAGGTGCACGCGCTCGACCTGCTGCTCACCCAGATCGAGAAGACCATGGGCTACGAGGTCGGGCGGATCGGCATCGAGGCGCAGATCGAGAACGCGCTGGGCCTGATCAACGTCAACGCGATCGCCACCGCGTCGCCGCGGGTGGAGACGATCATCTTCGGCCCGGCCGACTTCATGGCGTCGATCAACATGAAGTCGCTGGTCGTCGGCGAGCAACCGCCCGGCTACGACGTCGGCGACGCCTACCACTACATCCTGATGCAGATCCTGATGGCCGCCCGTGCGCACGACAAGCAGGCCATCGACGGGCCGTACCTGCAGATCCGGGACGTCGAGGGCTTCAAGCGCGTGGCCGGCCGCTCGGCGGCGCTCGGGTTCGACGGCAAGTGGGTCCTGCACCCGGGCCAGATCGACGCGGCGAACGAGGTGTACAGCCCGAAGCAGGAGGACTACGACCACGCCGAGAACATCCTCGACGCCTACGACTACTTCACCTCCGAGCAGGGCGGCAAGCGCGGTGCGGTGATGCTCGGCGACGAGATGATCGACGAGGCGTCGCGGAAGATGGCGTTGGTCATCTCGTCCAAGGGCCGTGCCGCGGGCATGGCGCGCACGAACGTGTGGTCGCCGCCGGAGGACTGACCTTCTCCCGGCTCCCGGTCGGCGCGTGGCCGTAGAGTGATCGCGTGGCCGACCGGGAGCTGAAGTCGATCGAGGTGGAGGGGTACGCCTCGATCCGCTCCGCGACGGTGTCCCTTGGCCGGCTCAACGTCCTGATCGGCGCGAACGGCGCGGGCAAGAGCAACTTCATCCGCGTGTTCGAGCTGTTGGGCCGCTTGGTCGAGGAAGACCTCGGCTACTTCGTCGGCCTGAACGGCGGTGCGTCCGCGTTGCTCACCAGCGGTCCCGCGGCACCCAGGTTGCGCGTCCACCTCGATGCGCCTCCTAACGCCTATGAGGCCATGCTCGTACCGGCGAGCAACGACGCATTGATCTTCGAGCAGGAAGTTGTCTACTTCCAGGGACCGGGCTATGACCGGCCGTACAACCAGTTGATCGGACGCGGCAACCGGGAGACGCATCTCCATGGCGCCGCGCTTTCCCAAGCCAGTCGTCCTGCGGCCTACGTGGCTGAGTTGCTCAGCGGCTGCCGGGTCTACCACTTCCACGACACGAGCCGGAATGCCCCGGTCAAGCAGTTGGTGCCCACCGCGGACAACCTGGCGCTGCACAACGACGCTGGCAACCTCGCAGCCGTCCTGCTGGCGCTGTCGGACAGCGACGACCGGGCCGACCAGGCCGCCTATCGACGCATCGTCGGGGTGATCCGCCAAGTCGCGCCGTTCTTCCGGGACTTCGTACTGCGTCCGGAGAAGAGCGATCGGCTGCGGTTGAGGTGGCGTCAAACGGACTCTGACGCCGTGTTCTCGGCCAACCAGATGTCGGACGGCACGCTGCGGTTCATCTGTCTGGCGACGCTGCTCCTTCACCCGCGGTTGCCGTCGCTGGTGGTGTTGGACGAGCCGGAACTGGGACTGCACCCCTACGCCGTGGTCCAGCTGGCCGGGCTGCTGCGGCAGGCGTCCACGCGCAGCCAGGTGCTCATCGCCACCCAGTCCGTCACTCTGATGAACCAGTTCGAGCTGGACGACCTGATCGTGGTCGAGCGGGTCGACGGAGCCTCGGAGTTCGTCCGGCCGGATCGCGAGCGGCTCGGCGCGTGGCTCGAGGAGTACTCGCTGGGCGAGCTGTGGGAGAAGAACCTGATCGGGGGCAGGCCGGGCGGGCAGACGTGACCGGTGGCTTCCGTCGGGTCCACCTGTTGGTCGAGGGGCAGACCGAGGAGGTCGTGGTCGACACCGTCATCCGACCGCACCTCGAAGGGCTTGGCTGGGTCACCAGCCTGTCGCTGGTGAAGACCAAGCGGCCGGCGGCCGGGCCGTCGCACAAGGGTGGCATCACCGGGTGGGCGCAGATCCAGCGGGACGTCAGGCTCCTGCTGAACGACACGAGTCTCGACGTGCTCACGACGCTGTTCGACTACTACGCGTTCCCGGCCGACTGCCCGGGCATGGTCGACCGGCCGTCCGGCGACGTCTACGAACGGGCCGGGCACGTCGAGCGCTGCCTCGCCGACGCGATCGGCGACCGGCGGTTCCGGCCGAACCTGGTCGTCCACGAGTTGGAAGCCTGGGTGTTCGCCGCCGCCGACGAGTTGGGCCAGTTCCTCGGCCCGGAACTCGCCGAACGGCTCCGAGCCGACGTCAGTGCCGCAGGTGGGCCCGAGCTGGTCAACGACGGACCTGCCACCGCGCCGTCGAAGCGGCTGCTCGGCTACTGCCCGACCTACGTCAAAACGCTCGACGGTCCGCTCGCGATCCAAGCCTTGGGGCTCGCACACCTGCGGGCGGTGTGCCCGCGCCTCGACGCCTGGCTCGGCACGTTCGAAGAGTGACGAAACGTGCACCCACCGCTGGTCACGGTGGTGAGCATGACCACAAGAAGCGCCCTCAATTGGCGATCACGGGGTGCCGCCTGTGCATGGTGGTGGGCGTGTCCAGACATCGCACCCCGCGCAGACCGCTGTTCCGGCGCCGCCGTGACGACCTGCTCGAGCGCAGCTTCCGGCCCTGCCCCGCGTGCTCGCACGACGTCCACGTGTTCGCCGAGGTGTGCCGGCACTGCGGCGGCGAGCTGGAGCTGCGAGCCTCCTGACCGCGGCGTCAGCGCGGCGGCGGCAGGTTGCCGACCTCCCGGTACAGCCACACCACCAGCACGACCCACAGCACGACCGCCAGCACCCACAGCACGGTGAGCACCACGCCGATGACGAGCCCGGCGGTCGCCATGCCCCAGCCCTGCTCACCGGTCCGCCGGATCTGCTTGCGCGCCACGATGCCCAGCACGATGCCCGCCGGTGAGAACAGGAATGCCGTGATCAGCGCCGCGATCGCCATCCCGTTGGTCTGCGTGGGCGGCGGCGGGTAGTAGCCCGGCTGCGGCTGGTACGGCTGCGACATGCGTTCCCCCTGCGATTCGTGCGGGCGCACAGGTTATCCCGCTGTTTCGGTTCAGCGCGTGGCGATGAGCACCTTTGTCGCGCGAACGGGCGTTAACCCGGCCATACTCGCCGGTAACCCGAGAGCTACGAAGGGAAACGCGATGGCGCGCCTGGCCCGGACCGCAGGACTGACCGACGTCCAGGAGGAGATCCTGTCGACGGTTCGCACCTTCGTGGACAAGGAGATCATCCCGCACGCCCAGGCGCTGGAGCACGGCGACACGTACCCCGCCGACATCGTCGAGGGCATGAAGGAGATGGGCCTGTTCGGGCTCACCATCCCGGAGGAGTTCGGCGGGCTCGGCGAGTCGCTGCTGACCTACGCCCTGGTCGTCGAGCAGATCGCGCGCGGCTGGATGTCCGTGTCCGGTGTGATCAACACCCACTTCATCGTGGCGCACATGCTCAAGCAGCACGGCACGCCCGAGCAGCAGGCGAAGTACCTGCCGCGGATGGCGACCGGCGAGGTGCGCGGCTCGTTCTCGATGTCCGAGCCGGAGCTGGGCTCGGACGTGGCGGCGATCCGCACGCGGGCCGTGCGCGACGGCGACGACTTCGTCGTCAACGGCCAGAAGATGTGGCTGACCAACGGCGGCACGTCCAACCTCACCGCCGTGCTGGTGAAGACCGACGAGGGCGCGGAGAAGGCCCACCAGAACCTGACCACGTTCCTGGTGGAGAAGCCCGAGGGCTACGGCGAGGTCGTGCCCGGCCTCACCATCCCCGGCAAGATCGACAAGATGGGCTACAAGGGCGTCGACACGACCGAGATGGTGTTCGACGGCTTCCGGATCCCGGCGGAGCAGGTGCTCGGCGGCCGGACCGGCCGGGGTTTCCGGCACATGATGGACGGCGTCGAGGTCGGCCGGGTGAACGTGGCGGCGCGGGCGTGCGGCATCGCGCTGCGGTCGTTCGAGCTCGCGATCGAGTACGCGCAGCAGCGCAAGACCTTCGGCAAGCCGATCGCGGAGCACCAGGCCATCGCGTTCAAGCTGGCCGAGATGGCGACCAAGGTCGAGGCCGCCCACCTGATGATGGTGAACGCCGCGCGGCTGAAGGACTCGGGCGCGCGCAACGACGTCGAGGCCGGCATGGCCAAGCTCATCGCGTCGGAGTACTGCGCCGAGGTGACCCAGGAGGCGTTCCGCATCCACGGTGGTTACGGGTACTCCAAGGAGTACGAGATCGAGCGCCTGATGCGCGAGGCGCCGTTCCTGCTCATCGGCGAGGGCACCAGCGAGATCCAGAAGACCATCATCAGCCGGGGCCTGCTGCGCGACTACCAGTCGCGTGGTTGACGCGCGGTTGACCCACGGTTGACGCGCGGCCGGCCCTCGGGTGGGCGTTGTGCCTGCTCAGGCCCTTAAAAGCTTAAAAGCGTCCTCGCCGGACGGGCAGATCAGCAGGATGACGGCCGGTTCGGTGGTTCTGTGCCGGGTCCGTTGTGGGTCCGGGTTTCGTGTCATCCCACCGACCTCCCTCCGGGCTACCACACGCGTCAAGGGGGCGGTTCCAGCCCATTGTTCCTGTTGGGTGGGGATGTGCCCCCTTGACACGTGCGGTAGGGCAAAGCCAGGTCGGCGGGATGACACGAAGCCCTCCCTTTGGGGAGGTAAGGGCATCAGCGGCCGCACCGCCGGGCCCGTCCGACCCCGGGCCCGACTCGCGACCCCCGACCCGTCCACTGGCACGCCCTTCTCCCAGAAGTAGGGCTTCGTGTCATCCCGCCGACCTGGCGCAGCCCTACCGCGCGTGTCAAGGGGGGCGTTGTTCAGCGATACCCGAGGCTTCGACTGTGGGCGCCCCCCTTGATACGTGTGGTAGCCCTTGTGGAGGTCGGTGGGATGACACGAAACCCGGACCAACAACGGACCCGCAGCATCCAGCGGTAGTCGGGGTCATCCTGCTGATCTGCCCGTCCGGCGAGGACATGCTTTTCAAGCTCTTATTCTTTCAAGCTCCGACGGCACCCACCGACGGCACCCACCGACGGCACGCACCGACGGCACCCACCGACGGCACCCCACCCGACGGCACGCACGCACCGACCCGCCGGACCCACAATCGCCGGGTCGCCATCGGTCAGTACCACGGTCGGGTGACCTGGTCGGCACCACGATCGGGCGGTCCGGTCAGGACCCCGCACGGTGCGCGGGCCGCCGGGCGGAGGTCACGTTTCGCACCCCTTCCCGGCGACCTGTTTCGCGCCGGTCGCCCGGTGTTGGCAGGATGGGGAGATCAGCACCGCGAAGAGGTGGTCACCGTGACGAGTTCCTTCTCCGGCCAGAACCGACCCGGGGTGCCTCCCCGCCTGCCCACCCCGCCCACCGGCTGGCCCATCGGTTCGTACGGCACCTACGAGGAGGCGCAGCGCGCCGTCGACTTCCTCGCCGACGACGACTTCCCCGTCCAGGAGGTCACGATCGTGGGTGTCGACCTCATGCTCGTCGAACGGGTCACCGGCCGCCTCACGTGGGGCCGCGTGCTGGGCACCGGCGCGGCCTCGGGCGCCTGGTTCGGCCTGTTCGTCGGCGTCCTGCTCAGCCTGTTCAACACCACCCCCGGCAGCAGCCTCGGCCCCATCGTCGCGGGCCTGGTGGTCGGCATCGCGTTCGGCCTGATCTTCGCCGCAGTCGGCTACGGGTCGGCCCGCGGCAAGCGCGACTTCCAGAGCGCCAGCCAGCTCGTCGCGGGCCGCTACGACGTGCTCTGCCAGCCCCGTTCGGCCGAACGCGGCCGTGACCTGCTCGCCAAGCTCGCCATGCGCCCCTCCGACGCCGGCAAGGCCGGCCAGGACTGAGGTCGAAGACCGAGGTTTACCGCACCACCGGACCGGGTAAGGCCGTTCCGGGCTCCGGTGGTCGCGGCACCTGGTCACCGGGCCTACGTTCGTTCCACCGGTCGGTTCGGCCGACCGGTGGGCACGACGAGGTGCCGGGCGTCGCGGTCTGGCTCCTCCGTTGTCGGGAAGGAGGCAGGACCGATGAGGGGCAAGGGTCATCGGTTGGCCGCCGCAGGGGGCGCCGCGCTCATCGCGACGTCCGTGCTGGCGGGCTGTGGTTCGGGTGACGGCGGGATCACCATCAACGTCTACAAGTACCCGCAGGAGAACTTCCAGAAGATCGTCGACGACTGCAACGGGCGGGCCGCCGGCTACGAGATCGTCTACCACAAGCTCCCGCGCGAGGCGGACGGCCAGCGCGAGCAGCTGGTCCGCAGGCTCGCCGCCGGCGACGACGACATGGACGTGCTGGCCCTCGACGTCACGTGGACCGCCGAACTGGCCGAGGCCGGCTGGATCAGGGAGTTCACCGGCCCGACCAAGGAGCAGGTCGAGGACGGCACGCTGGAGACGCCGCTGGAGACCGCCCGCTACGAGGGCAGGCTGTACGGCGCTCCGGACAACACCAACGTCCAGCTCCTCTGGTACCGCGGCGACCTCGTGCCGACACCGCCGACGACCTGGTCGGAGATGATCGAGATGGGGTCGCGGCTCGAAGCGGACGGCAACGACGAGACGCCCGGCCTCGTCGCCGCGCAGGGCAAGCAGTACGAGGGCCTCGTCGTCCTCTACAACACCCTGGTCAACACCGCCGGCGGGCAGATCCTGGACGAGAGCGGCACCAAGGCCGTCCTGGACGACGGCGCGGTCAAGGCGCTCGAGGTGCTCAAGCAGTTCGCCACCTCCGACGTGGTGGACCCGTCGTTCTCCAACGCCGCCGAGGACGACGCCCGCCTCGCCATGGAGAACGGCAAGGCCGCGTTCCAGCTCAACTGGCCCTACATCTACGCCGCCGCGCAGTCCGTCCCCGACCTCGCGCCGAACCTGAAGTGGGCGCCCTACCCCTCCATCGACGGCGGACCGGCCGAGGTCACCGTCGGCGGCATCAACTACGCGGTCAGCGCCTTCTCCCGGCACCCCGACGAGTCGTTCGACGCCATCACGTGCCTGCGCAGCGCGGAGCACCAGAAGTTCGCCGCCATCAACGACGGCGTGCCGCCCACCATCGAGTCCGTCTACGACGACCCGGAGATGGCCGAGCCGTACCCGATGAAGGAAGCGATCCTGGAGACGCTGAAGAACGCGGGCACCCGCCCGCGGACCCCCGCCTACCAGAACGTGTCGACCGTCATCTCCACGATCCTCTCGCCTCCGGCCGACATCGACCCGCGGCGCACGGCCGACCGGCTGCGCACCGAGCTCCAGGACGCGCTCGACTCGAAGGGGGTGCTGCCGTGAGCCACGCGCTGGACGCCGAACCGGCCGCCACCGGACCCAAGCCGTCGCCCCAGGCCAAGGCCGCGCTCAGCGAGGGCAAGAAGGCCGAACGCCGGCTCGGCCTGCTGCTGTGCGCGCCGGCGATCCTCATCATGGCCGCCGTCGCCGGCTGGCCGATCCTCTACTCGTTGTGGCTGTCGCTGCAGCGCTACGACCTGAAGTTCCCGGACCGCACCGAGTTCGTCGGCCTGGACAACTACGTCACCGTGCTGACCAACCCCTACTGGTGGAACGCCATGTGGGTGACGGTGCTCATCACGGTGGTGTCCGTGGCGGTCGAGCTGGTGCTCGGCATGGCGCTGGCGCTGATCATGCACCGCACGCTGGTCGGCCGGGGCATCGTGCGCACGTCCACGCTCATCCCGTACGGCATCGTCACGGTCGTCGCCGCGTTCTCCTGGCGCTACGCCTGGACGCCCGGCACCGGCTACCTGGCCGAGACGCTCGCGGGCGGCGAGCCGGTGCTCACCGAGAAGATCCCGGCGATCATGGTCGTGACGCTGGCCGAGATCTGGAAGACCACGCCGTTCATGGCACTGCTGCTGATGGCGGGCCTGGCCCTGGTGCCGGACGACCTGCTCAAGGCCGCCGCGATGGACGGCGCGAGCGCGTGGCAGCGGTTCACCAAGGTCATGGTCCCGGTGATGAAGCCCGCGATCCTGGTGGCGCTGCTGTTCCGCACGCTCGACGCGTTCCGCATCTTCGACAACCTGTTCGTGCTCACGGCGGGCTCGCAGGGCACGTCGTCGGTGTCGATGCTGACGTACAACAACCTGATCAAGGGCCTGAACCTGGGCATCGGCTCCACCATGTCGGTGCTGATCTTCATCGCGGTGGCGATCATCGCGTTCGTGTTCGTGAAGCTGTTCGGGACCGCCGCGCCCGGCGGCGACGGCGGGGGGAGGCGCTGATGGCGGGCATCGGCGGGGCCGTGACCACGGGCCGCAAGGCGCGCTGGACCGTCCTGAACGTGCTGGTGGTGGCGTACGCGCTGGTCCCGGTGCTGTGGATCGTGTCGCTGTCGTTCAAGACCAAGGAGACCTTGGCGGACGGCAACTTCATCCCGCGCGCGTGGACGTTCGACAACTATAAGGCGATCTTCGCCACCACGGAGTTCGTCCGCGCGCTGGTGAACTCGATCGGCATCGCGCTGATCGCCACCGCCGTCGCGGTCGTGTTCGGCACGATGGCCGCCTACGCGATCGCCCGGCTCGACTTCCCCGGCAAGCGGCTGCTGGTCGGGGTGTCGCTGCTGATCGCGATGTTCCCGCAGATCTCGCTGGTCTCGCCGCTGTTCGAGATCGAGCGGTCGCTCGGGTTGTTCGACACCTGGCCCGGCCTGATCCTGCCCTACATCACGTTCGCGCTGCCGTTGGCGATCTACACGCTCTCGGCGTTCTTCCGCGAGATCCCGTGGGAGCTGGAGAAGGCGGCGAAGATGGACGGCGCGACGCCCGGCCAGGCGTTCCGCCGGGTCATCGCGCCGCTGGCCGCGCCCGGTGTGTTCACCACCGCGATCCTGGTGTTCATCTTCTGCTGGAACGACTTCCTGTTCGCGATCTCGCTGACCTCGACCGAGAGCTCGCGCACGGTGCCGGTCGCGCTGTCGTTCTTCACCGGCAGCTCGCAGTTCGAGGACCCGACGGGATCGATCGCCGCGGCCGCCGTGGTGATCACGATCCCGATCATCGGATTCGTGTTGTTCTTCCAGCGTCGGATCGTCGCCGGGTTGACCTCCGGCGCCGTCAAGGGGTGAAGCAATGGCCGAGATCGTTCTGGACAGCGTGACCAAGCAGTACCCCGACGGCGCCGTGGCCGTGCGGGACGTGGACATCGAGATCGCCGACGGCGAGTTCATCATCCTGGTCGGCCCGTCGGGCTGCGGGAAGTCCACGACCCTCAACATGATCGCCGGCCTGGAGGACATCACGTCCGGCGAGCTGCGCATCGGCGGCGAACGGGTCAACGAGCGCGCGCCCAAGGACCGCGACATCGCGATGGTGTTCCAGTCCTACGCGCTCTACCCGCACATGACCGTGAAGGAGAACATGGCCTTCCCGCTGCGGCTGGCCAAGGTGGACGACGCGACCGTGGAGAAGAAGGTCCGCGACGCCGCCGAGATCCTGGACCTGACCCACCACCTGGACCGCAAGCCGTCGAACCTGTCCGGCGGGCAGCGGCAGCGGGTCGCGATGGGGCGGGCGATCGTGCGCAACCCCAAGGCGTTCCTGATGGACGAGCCGCTGTCGAACCTCGACGCCAAGCTGCGCGTGCAGATGCGCACGTCGGTGTCGCGGCTGCAGAAGCGGCTCGGCACCACCACCGTGTACGTCACGCACGACCAGACCGAGGCGATGACCCTCGGCGACCGGGTCGTGGTGATGCGCGGCGGGGCGGTGCAGCAGATCGGCGCGCCGCAGTCGCTCTACGACAACCCCGCCAACCTGTTCGTCGCCGGGTTCATCGGCTCGCCCGCGATGAACTTCGTGCCGGCGGCGCTCGAGCACGGCGTGCTGCGGTCGGCGATCGGCGACGTGCCGCTGACCGACCGGGTGCGCGGGCTGCTGGAAGGCGCCGACGCGCCCCGTGAGGTGATCATGGGGTTGCGGCCCGAGCACTTCGAGGACGCCCGGCTGGTGGACGACGCCGTTCGCTCGAAGGGCGTCACGTTCACCAACCACGTGGACGTGCTGGAGTCGATGGGCTCCGACAAGTTCGCCTATTTCAGCCTCCAGGGTGAACAGGCGACCTCGGCGGAGCTGGCCGAGCTCGCGGCCGACGCGGGCTCGGCCGACGTGCCCGGCGGCGGCGTGTCCCTGGTCGCCCGGATCGCCGCGACGTCCACCGCGGTGGCGGGCGAACCGGCCGACATCTGGTTCGACGCCGATCAGGTGCAGCTGTTCGACCCCGCCAACGGCCGCAACCTCACCTACCGCGGCTGAGCACCGCGCCGGCAGGCCGCCCCCGGTGGTTCGACGGGGGCGGCCTTTCACACTTTCAGGCGAAGCTCAACGGGAGGTTTCCGGAGGTCACGGGCCGTTGCCGACCAGTCCGGACCATCGGCAGGGACGAACTCCATAGGCCATTCAGCGCAGCAAACGCACACCTCGTCGCATTTGTGGCGCTCCGGGTGCCGGCGATCCCCACGCTGGTCGAAGGCGGAAACGACTCCGGCCGTAAAGGGCCCGGGGCAGGGGAGTCCGCCGAGCACAGAGAAGAGCGCGAGATGGGGATTCTTGACGGCAAAGCGGTCGTGATCACCGGGGCGGGACGGGGTTTGGGCGAGGCCTACGCGATGCACGCCGCGCAGGCCGGCGCCGCGGTCGTGGTCAACGACATCGATGCTGACCAGGCCGAACAGGTGGCCGAGCACATCCGCGCCTACGGCGGGCGGGCGGTGGCGAGCACGGCGACGGTGGCCGATCCCAGCGAGGCGGAGAAGATCGTGGGAATGTGCCAGGCCGAGTTCGGCCGGGTCGACGGCCTGGTCAACAACGCCGGGCTCAACTACGAGACGCTGCCGTGGGAGGACGAGCCGGAATCCATCCGGCGGATCGTCGAGGTCAACCTGCTGGGAGTCATATACACCGGAATGGCCGCGATGCGCGTGATGCGCGAGCAGGGCCACGGCTCGATCGTGAACATTTCGTCAGGGGCGTTTCTCGGCCAGCGCAAACTCGCCACCTACTCGGCCACCAAAGGCGCGGTGGCCTCGCTCAGCTCGTCGTGGGCCCTCGACCTGGAAGGGGACAACATCCGGGTCAACGCCGTCTGCCCGGTCGCCCACACCCGGATGGTGTGGAAGTCGGAGCGCTCGCTGCGGGCCATCCCCGCCGACCGCACCCCCGGCAAGGTCGCGCCGCTCGTGCTGTTCCTGCTCAGCGACGCGGCCCACGGCATCACGGGCCAGATCGTCCGGTGCAACGGCCGGCAGCTGCACCTCGTCGGCCACCCGTACTTCAAGCAGCCGATCCTGGAGAGCGACACCTGGGACACCGCGTCGGTGAAGCGGGCGTTCGACGGCGTGCTCCAAGCCCACCTGGAACCGTTCGGCCTGGAGAAGCGCATGCCGCCGCGGCTGCGCGAGCTGGTGGAGCCCGGCCGCACGGCCTGAGCCGCGACCCGGTGGTGGAGCAGGGGAAGCGCCTTGGCGGACCGGCGCTTCCCCGCTCTGCGGCCAGGTTCACCTGTTTGCCCGCCCCTCAACCGCTCCCAGCGCGGTGATCACACCTTCGGGTGATCGCCTGATCGGTGGGTCTTCCTGCGACGATGCTGGACGTGGGCACGCGCACACCCCGGGTCACGGACTGGCGGCTGGTGGTGCAGTCGCGGCTCGACCGCGTGCGCGCCGACCTCGCCGCGCTCGGCCCGCCGGACCCGCTCGACCCGGAGAGCGACCAGTGGCGCGCGGTGGCCGAGCAGGAGGCCGCCACGGTCGAGGACATGATCACGCGCGCCGAGTCGCGGTGGCGGACGGTCGCGTCGTGGTGGTCGGGCTGGCACATCGAGCGCGCCTGGCGGTCGCTGCACGAGGCCGAGATCGCGGTCGTGGCCGCGGGCAACGGGTTCCTCGGGCGGCTGCCGGGGCTCAAGGCCCGGGTCGCGGAGAACCTCGACGAGGACGACCCGCGCCGCGTCGCGCTGGAGGAGCTGCGGCCCGGCGAGTTCCCCCTCTCCGTCGAGCGGGAGATCGTGGTCGACGCGCTGAGGGCCGCGTTCGACGCCTCCGACTTCGCCCACGCCGGGTCGCGGGCGCTGCGCAACAAGCTGATCGCCACGTCCGTGGTGCTGTTCGTGGTCAACACCGCGCTCGGCGTCATCGGCCTGCTCAAGCCCGGCCTGATCCCGATGTGCGTGAGCGCGGAGAAGCTGCCGACGGTGTGCCCGTCGGGCAAGTCGGCGACCGGTGCGGACGTGTGGCTGTCGCAGGTGTTCGGCGCGTTCGGGGCGGTCCTGTCGGCCGTCGTGCTGCTCCTGCGCCGCCGGCCCAGCCTCTCGCCGTACGTGATGGTCGGCTACCAGGCGCTGATCAAGGTGCTGCTCGGCGCGGCGCTCGCGGTGGTCGGCATCCTGGGCCTGGGCGCGGGCGTGACGACCGGCCTCATCGGCGTGGCGTCCCAGGCCGCGCTGCTGCTGTGGGCCGTGATCCTCGGGTACGGCCAGCAGGTCGCGACCCGCCTGCTCGACACCTACACCGACCGGGTGATGGACCAGGCCCGGCCGCTGCCCCGGCTGGAACGGCAGCGCTAGCGGCGCGACCGCAGGGTCGAGATGACGTCGGGGTCCCACCGGTGCGTGCGGATCAGCCGGTACCGCTCCGCCGCCACCCACAGGTACGCCTCGGTCTCCGTGCGGTCGCCCACCAGGTCCGCCTGCCGCAGCATCCCGACCACCGGCTGGTACTCCTCGGCGTACCAGCGCCCGGCGACCGCGGCCCGGTCCAGGAGCACGCCCTCGTCCTGCATCAGCCGGAAACCCCACGCCTCCACGTGCTCGCCCAGCTCGGCGTAGTCCCACGGGTCCGACAGCAGCACGGCCGCCCGCGCCTGCCCGCCCAACGGCACCCGCTCCAGGAACAGCCGCCGGTAGTCCTTCACGATCAGGTCGCCGCGGTGCCGGATGCCGTGCGCCGCGATCCGCGTCACGACCTCGGTCACGTACGCGTCGATCACCTCCAGCCCCAGCGCGTGCGCCACCGACACCCGGTGGTGCCCGTCCTGGACGAAGTGCAGGTCACCCACCCGGTACACCTCGATCGGCGGCACCGCCTCGCCCCGCCGCTGCGCCAGCGCCAGCCGCTGCCACCGCTCCCGCACCCGCGCCGACGTCGGCCGGAACCGGCGGTCGAAGTCACGGGTCCGGTCCACGCTGCCGACGATCGAGTCCAGCCGGACCGCGCGCAGCCCGAGCCGCCGCTCGCCGAGCATCCCCAGCGACTCGACCACCTCGTGGAACGGCAGCATGATGTTCACGTCGTCCGGCTCGCGGCGCAGCCAGGCGGCCAACCGCGACAGCACCTGGCGGCGGCGGGCGCGCTGGAAGTCGTTCTCCGCGTCGGCCTGCGGGAAACCGGTGTCACGGGGCACGGCACTCCTCCTCAGGGCACTGGGACGTCCAAGACCTGGTAACCCACGACGTTCACCACGCGGGTCGAGCCGAGCACGCGGTCCGGCTTCACCTGGCCGTGCGGGTGGATGTGCCCGTGCAGCATGACCGGTGGCCGCAACCGCCGCACGGCCTCGTGCAGGCAGGCGAACCCCCGGTGGGGCGGGTCGGGCTCGTCGCCGCAGCCCAGCGGCGGCGAGTGGGTGAGCAGCACGTCCACCCCGCGCCCGTCGCGCAACCGCCGCCACCGGGCCGCCCGCAGCACGCGGCGCAGCCGACGCGCCTGCTGCCGCTCGGTCCACTGGTTCGGCCCGCCGCTGTACCGGACGGACCCGCCGAGCCCGGCGATCCGCAGCCCGGCGACGTCCACCACCCGCTCGTCCGCGTTCACGCCGCCCGCCGGACCGGGCCAGCGCGCCGGCAGGCCCGCCTTCGTCCACAGTCCCCGGACGTCGGTGTACCCGGTCAGGTCCGCGTCGTGGTTGCCCGGCACGAACACGCACGGCCGGTCCAACGCGCCGGCCAGGAACTCCAGGTAGTCGAACGGCAGGTCGCCGGCCGCCACGACGAGGTCGACGTCGTGGCGGCGCACCCGGTCGGTCCACAGCGCCTCGACCACCTCGTCCGCCACCGCGAGCACCCTCGGCATCCACCGAGCCTAAGCGCCGGCGCGGTCGGAGACACCTCGTCGGTGAAAGGGTGAACCACGCCTTCCTCCCCCTGCCGCACAAGGGAAATCGGGCTAACGTCACAGGGTGCTCGCCGAGCTGTTCCTCGACGCGTCCCGCGCCTGCGAAGTCCACAGCCCGCTCACCCGCACCCTGCTGGTGGCCGCGGCGGACGACCTGGCCCGCGGCGGCATCACCGCGCGGGTGATGGCGGGCGCCGAGTGCGACCGGCACGGCACCGTGCCCGGCCTGCGGTTCGCCGGCGCCCTGCACCGGCTCGTCCTGGAGGGCCGCGCGCCCACGCTGGCCAAGCACTACCCGACGGTCGGCGGCAGGCCCGACCTCGACACGCTCTGGGACGACGCGCGGACCGTGCTGCACGAGCACACCGACGAGCTGCACGCCCTGGTCACGTCCACGGTCGTGCAGACCAACGAGCCGGGCCGCAGCGCGCCCCTGTTCGGCGGCCTGCAGACCGCCACCCACCTGGCCGCGGCCGAGGTCGGCAGGCGTGCCACGTTCCCGATCCGCCTGCTGGAGGTCGGCGCGTCCGGCGGCCTGAACCTGCGCCCGCACCACGTCGCCTACCGGGTCGACGGCGAGGTGTTCGGCGACCCGGGCAGCCCGTTCGCCCTCGACCCGCGGTGGACCGGCAGGCCGCCCGTCGACCTGCGCCACAACCTGCGCCTGGTCCGGCGCGCGGGCTGCGACCTCAACCCGGTGGACGTGTCCACAGAGGACGGGCGGCTGCACCTGTCGTCGTTCGTCTGGGCCGACCAGCAGGCCCGCTTCGACCGCCTCCAGGCCGCCGTGGAGCTCGCGCGGCTCGACCCCGTCCCGGTGCGGCGGGCGACCGGCCCCGAGTGGCTGGCCGAGCAGCTGGCCCGCCCGGAGCGCGACGTGCTGACCGTCGTCTGGCACTCGGTCGTCTGGCAGTACGTGTCACCGGCCGACCGCGCCATGGGCCGCGCGATCCTGGCCGACGCCGCCTCCCGGGCCACCCCGATGGCGCCGCTGGCGCTGCTGGTCTACGAGCCGCGCCGCACGCACACCGCGGGCGCGTACGAGTTCCGGCTGCTGCTCAAGCTGTGGCCGGCGGGCGTCTCGCTGCGCCTGGGCACGGGTGTGGGGCACGGCATCCCGTTCACCTGGGACACCGCGCCCTGGAACTGAGCGGTCAGCTCCCGTTCGCGATCAGCAGGGTCACCGTGGCGAGCCAGCCGATCAGGAAGGTGAGCACCCAGAACCGCAGGTTCGTGAACATCCTGGACATGGGGGGACATCCCGTCGCGGGAAGGGGAGGGAGAGGGGTCTACAGCCAGCGGTTGCGACGGAATATTCGGTACAGGGTGAGGCAGACCACCAGGATCACGGCGATCACCATGGGGTAGCCGTACTTCCAGTGCGTCTCCGGCATGTAGTCGAAGTTCATGCCGTACACGCCGACCACCATGGTCGGCACGGAGATGATCGCCACCCACGCGGCGAGCTTGCGCATGTCCGAGTTCTGCTGGAGCGTGATCTTCGCCAGCACGGCGTTGACCAGCGTGGTCAGCAGCTCGTCGAAGTTGATCACGCGTTCGGACACCTCGGTGAGGTGGTCGTCCACGTCGCGGAAGTAGGAGCGCACCTGCTCGGGGATCAGCGGGGTGTAGCCCTCCGCCAACCGCCGCAGCGGCACGGCCAGCGGCATCACCGCCCGGCGCAGCTCCAGCACCTCGCGCTTCATCAGGTAGATCTGGTCGGCGCTGACCCGGCTGCGCGGCTGGAAGACCAGCGCCTCCATCTGGTCGATGTCGTCCTCGATGTGGTCGGTCACGTCGAGGTAGTTGTCGACCACGTGGTCGGCGATCGAGTACAGCACCGCGGCCGGCCCCGAGCGCAGCCGGTCCGGCTCCTCCTCCAGCTCGCGCCGCACCGCCGCCAGCCCCGAGTGGTTGCCGTGCCGGACCGTCACCACGAAGTCGCGGCCCAGGAACACCATGATCTCGCCGCTCTCGACGATCTCGTTGGCGGTGTCCGGCGACGAGTTCTGGATGTACCGGACCGTCTTGAGCACCATGAACAGCATGTTGTCGTAGCGCTCGAGCTTGGGCCGCTGGTGCGCGTGCACGGCGTCCTCGACGGCCAGCTCGTGCAGCCCGAACGTGTCCGCGACGCCCTGGATCTGCTCCTCGTCCGGCTCGTGCAGCCCGATCCAGACGAACCCGTCGCCGCGCTTGCGCACCTCCTCGACCGCGTCGACGTGCGACCAGCGGCCGGGCAGGCGCGTGCCGTCGACGTACACGCCGCAGTCCACGACGTACCGCGCCAGCGGCACGGGGATGGGCACCGCGGGTCGGTCCTGCGCGCGGCCTCTCAGGCCGCCGAGCGAGGGCAAGCTGGGCACGGGTCCTCCAGGTGGGGAGCGTCGACTCGACGAACGACGACGGCACGTCCCGACCGGTACCGCTGGGCCTAGCTGTGGAAAGCCGGCTCCCCGATGAGGACGCGCGAGGTACTCGCAGGATGGGGGTCGTTACTCATCGGTAGTCCTCACCTCCTCGGGTCGGCTGGCCGCGGCGGTGTAGTCGCTCACAGACCAGTTGCCGAGGGTACTCCCCCGGTGCTCACACTGTCGTCCCGGTCGGCGTGGTCCTCGATCACACCGACCTCACACTGGTAGCCGGCCAACGGAGGCGTGCGGTGCAGTTCGGGCGTTACTACGAGGAGTTCGAGGTCGGCGCGGTCTACAAGCACTGGCCCGGCAAGACGGTCACCGAGTACGACGACCACCTGTTCTGCCTGCTCACGATGAACCACCACCCGCTGCACCTGGACGCGCACTACGCGGCGGAGACCACCGACTTCGGCAAGAACGTCGTCGTCGGCAACTACGTCTACTCGCTGCTGCTGGGCATGTCGGTGCCCGACGTGTCGGGCAAGGCCATCGCCAACCTGGAGGTGGAGTCGCTCAAGCACGTCAAGCCCACGTTCCACGGCGACACCATCTACGGTGAGACCGAGGTGCTGGACAAGACGCCGTCGAAGTCCAAGGACGACCGCGGCGTGGTCTACGTCGAGACGCGCGGGTACAAACAGGATGGAACGGTCGTCTGCGTGTTCCGCCGGAAGGTCATGGTGCCCAAGCGCTCCTACGGCGAGGCGCGCGGCGGCGAGCAGCCGGGCAGGCCCGAACCCAAGGAGTGACGTGACCTCGCTGGATCTGGTGCGGCAACGACTGGCCCGGTTCGCGAAGAGCGAGGCGCACGGCGTCTCGCCGCTCTACGAGCACCTGGCCTCGCACGCCGCCGACGATCCGGAGGTCGCCGGCCTGCTGACCGCCGCCCCGGAGCGGTTCGCGCACGCGACCCTGCTCCTGGCGGCGGCGCACCGGCTGGTGCAGGCCGAGCCGTTCCACGAGCTGTCCAACTACTACCCGTCGCTGGGCGGCACGTACGGGGCGGACGAGAGCACCTGGCGGTTGTTCCGGGAGTTCGTGCTGGAGCGGGCCGACAAGGTGCGCGAGCTGGTCGCCACCCGGACCGTGCAGACCAACGAGGTGCGGCGGGCCACGCTGGTGTACCCGGCGTTGGCGCGGGTCAAGGGGCCGGTCGGGCTGCTGGAGGTCGGCTGCTCGGCCGGCCTGCTGCTCGGCCTGGACCAGTACGGCTACCGCTACCAGACCCAGCAGGCGGGCCAGCTCGTCGCGGGACCCGCCAAGGCGGCGCTCGGGCTGCACTGCGCGCTGGAGCTCGCGCCCGGCGCGGAGCTGCCGAAGATCCCCAAAACGGTGAAGATCGCGGCCAAGGTGGGGCTGGACCGGGCGCCCGCCGACCTGACCGACGAGGACACGTACGCGTGGCTCGAGGCGTGCGTGTGGGCCGACCAGCCGGAGCGGCTGCGGCTGTTCGGCGTGGCCGCCACCGTGCAGCGCAAGTCACCGCCCGAGTTCGTGGTCGGCGACGCGGTGGCGGACCTCGGCAAGGCCGCCGACCGCGTGCCCGATGACCTGCCGCTGGTGGTCCTGACCAGCAACGTCCTGCCGTACGTCGCGGGGGAGGAGTTCGTCGGCGCGCTGCGCGGGCTCGGCCGCCCGGTGTGGTGGTTGAGCCACGAGGGGTACGCGGCGGGCCTCGTCCACTTGCTGCCGGGGCGGGACGACCTGCGGCCCGGCGCGGACGAGCCGGCCTTCGGCGTGGTCGGGCTGGTCCGGTTCGAGGACGGCGAGGTGCGGTCGGCGCAGGCGTTGGCCAGGACGGCTCCGCACGGCCAACGGTTGGTGTGGCTCCCCTGATCGGGGGAGCCGATCACGAACGGGGGAGTTGGCCCCAGGCGTCGAGGGTCTCGCGGAGCATCCCGGTCAGTGGAAGTGTGGCCAAGATCGCAGCGTCCACCCAGCGCGCGTCCACCGCGTCGTCGCCTGGTCGGAGGACGCCGGATCGCACCTGGCAGGCGTAGTCGTGGATCTCGTAGACACCGCGTGGCGCCGGGCGGGTGACGCTGCCGATCAACGCCCCGACGGTCACGGAGAGTCCCGTTTCCTCGCGCAGTTCCCGCACAATTGCGGTCTCGTCGGATTCGCCGGGCTCGACTCGGCCACCCGGTATCGACCACAGTCCCTCACCTGGAGCATTGCCCCTCCTCACGAGTAGCAGTCGCCCGTTCGGGTCGTGCACGATGCCGCCGACACAGCGGATCCGGGGCTCACGTTCGGCCGTCACGATTACCAAGCGTAGTCACACCGGGTTGGCGGTGCAGGACGCTGACCCAAGTGCGGTACAAATCTCCCGACGTGTCGCGGAGTGCGGTACAACGGTTTTCACTGGCGCCAAACGGGTGCGGTAGCGAACGGGGTTGATCACCGTGAATCTGAAGAAGATTCTCACTTTCGCCGGGGTCGGCTTGGTCCTGTTCTTCCTCATCGCGGAGCCTCAGCAGGCGGCTCAGCTGGTGCAGAACATCCTGGGCACCCTGCGGGAAGCCGCTGAGGCGCTCATCACCTTCGTGAAACAATTGTTCTGAGTCGACCGGCTCCTCCCTCCCACGGCGAGAGGTCGAAGGCATGTTCGCACCACGGGACCCCGACGAGTACCTGCTCCCCACGGAGCGTCGGGTCATCCGGGTACGCAGGCACTGGAGCAGTCTGCTCTGGGATCTCCTCGAGGCGGGCGCGCTGCTCGCCGGCGCGATGATGATCTCGTACCTGCTGCCCGACAACGCGGGCATCATCCAGAACATCCTCTGGTACGCCTCGCTGTTCGTGCTGCTCAGGCTGGCCTACTTCGTCATGGAGTGGTGGGTGGAGCGGATCGTCGTCACCGACAAGAGGTTCATGATCTCCTCGGGGGTCTTCGAGACCAAGGTCGCCATGATGCCGATCAGCAAGGTCACCGACCTCACCTACGAGCGTTCGGTGCTCGGGCGCATGTTCGGCTTCGGCACCCTGGTCGTGGAGTCGGCGGGTCAGATCCAGGCCCTCAACCGGATCGAGTACCTGCCCAACCCCGAGGAGGTCTACGACGCCATCTCGGAGCTGACCTTCGGCGACAAGAAGGCCCAGGCGGAGCGCTTCTCGATGATCAAGGCGCAGCGGGCGGCGCGCGGCAAGAAGATGGTGCCGTAGCCCGGAGCAGCCCGTCGTGGAGACTGGCAGGGTGCGCATCGACCTGCACACCCACTCGACCGAGTCCGACGGCACCGACACGCCCGCGGAGTTGGTGGCGGCCGCGGCCGCCACCGGCTTGACCGCGGTCGCGCTCACCGACCACGACACCGCAGCGGGCTGGGCGGAGGCGGCCAACGCGCTGCCACCCGGCTTGAAGCTGGTGCGCGGCGCCGAGCTGTCCTGTGCCTCCGACGACGGCCGGGGCCGGGTCATCACCGTCCACCTGCTCGCCTACCTGTACGACCACACCTCGCCCGCGCTGGTCGAGGAGCAGCTGCGGCTGCGCCTCGAACGGCGGCACCGGCTGCGCCGGATGGCCGAGCGGATGGTCGCCGACGGGTTCCCCATCGACCCCGACGAGCTGATGGCGGCCATGCCGACCGACGCGCCCGCCGGACGTCCGCACCTCGCCATGGCGTTGATCCGGGCCGGCGTGGTGTCCACGGTCGACGAGGCGTTCGCCCGCTACCTCACGGGCGGCCGGTACTACGTGCCGCGCACCGACACGCCCGTGGCGCGGGCGATCGAGATGATCACGGAGGCGGGCGGGGTGACCGTCCTGGCACACCCCTTCGCCACCTCGCGCGGCCCGATCGTGACCGACCAGGTGGTGGCCGACCTGGCCGGCCTGGGACTGGCCGGCGTCGAGGTCGACCACCCCGACCACGACCCGGCGACGCGGGTGCGGCTGCGCGGCCTGGCGGGGGAGCTGGGCCTGCTGACCACGGGGTCCAGCGACTACCACGGCACCAACAAGACGGTGCGGCTCGGCGCGGAAACCACGTCACCGGACGTGCTGGACGCCTTGGCCGATCGGGCAACCGGGTGCAAGGTGCTGGTCGGTTGACCACGGACCCCCGAGGCCGCCTCGGTTGACCACCGACCCGCGAGGTCGCGTCGGTCGTTCGCGTCCTCATCTCCGGCGATCACGTTTTTCGATCGTCGGAGATCAGGGCGCGAACGACCGACTTCCAGGCGACCTCGCCCGCGACGCCGGAGGCGGCGCATCCAACACTGTCGGACCCCCTCGGTAGCGTGAGGGCGTGCAGGAACAGCTGGGGTTCGACTTCGGGGCGATGCCGAAGAAGCTCGTGCGGGTGACGCCGGCGAAGCTCGCCACGTGGGCCGACTGCCCGCGTCGCTTCCGCATGGCCTACCTCGACCGGCCGTCGCCGCCGCGCGGTGGGGCGTGGGCGCACAACACCCTGGGCGCGGTCGTGCACAACGCGTTGAAGGCGTTGTTCGACCTGCCCGCCCAGCGCCGCACGCCCGAGCAGGCGGTCGCGCTGCTGCACCGCCAGTGGAAGAACGACGGGTTCCGGGACGCCGAGCAGGCGGGCGTGTACCGGGACCGGGCGGTCGGGTGGGTGCGCGACTACGTCACCGAGCTGGACACGTCGATCGAGCCGGTCGGCATCGAGCGCTGGGTGTCCACGCCCACGTCGAAGATCGTCGCCGAGGGACGCGTCGACCGGATCGACCTGCGCGACGGCGAGCTGGTGATCGTCGACTACAAGACCGGGCGGCACGCGCTGACCGTGGACGACGCGCGGGGCTCGCAGGCGCTGGCCCTGTACGCGCTGGCGGCCCGGCGGACGCTGCGCAAGCCGTGCCACCGGGTCGAGCTGCACCACCTGCCCACGGGCACGGTGTCGGTGTGGGAGCACACCGAGGAGAGCCTGGGGCGGCACGTGTCGCGGGCCGAGGAGGCGGCGGACGAGCTGCGGCTGGCCACCGACACGCTGGAGGCGGGCGGCGACCCGGAGATCCTGTTCCCGCCGCGCACCGGCAACCAGTGCACGTGGTGCGACTTCCGCCGGTCGTGCCCCGAAGGTCAACGCGCGGCGCCCTCGCTCGACCCGTGGGCGCTGCTCGCGCCGTAGAGTTGGCCGCGTGACGATGGTGGACAGCGGACCCGAACCACGCCTGGCCAGGCTGTGGCGCGGCGTCAGCGGCGCGCTCGCCGTCGGCTTGGTGCTGCTGACGTTGGGCTTGATCGGCGTGCAGGTCTACGCGGGTTCCCGCGACCTGCCCGGACCGGGGCTGGACGTGGTGGCCGGGCACGGCGTGGCGGCCGTCGCCGCGGTGGTGGCGCAGGTCGTGGCCGACCGGCGCCGGGGCTGGGCGGTGGCGTTGTGCGGCCTGCTGGTCGTGCTGCTGGCGGCGTCGACCCTGTGGTTCTTCTGGTGGGCGTGACCTGATCGCGGCGCGCGGTCAGGAGAGCCAGGCGCGCCAGGTCGGCAGGAGCGTGGCCAGCAGGGCGTCCGGCGCCTCGGTGTTCGGGTTGTGCATGACGCCGGGCAGCACGGCGAAGTCCGCGTCGAGGCGTTCGGCCATGTCCCGCTGGCTCGCGGCCGACCAGGCGTCGTCCAGGTCGCCGCACACGACCAGGCACGGGATCCCGCCGGACCGGGCGACCCGGGCCAGCTTGGCGACCAGGTCCGGTTCGGCGCGCAGCGCCTCGCCCATGCCGAGCAGCCCGACGGGTGACGAGCGGACGAACCGCTCGCGGTAGAAGTCCTTCAGCTCCTGGGGGACCATCCGCCAGCGCGGGTTGAGCGCCTGGCGGGTCTCGTTGACCTCGTGCGACGCCTCGACGCCCTGCTCGCGGAGCACGATCTCGCCGTAGTCCAGCGCGGTGCGGCGCTCGCCCGGCGGCAGCTCGGACGGGCCGGACGCCATCAGCGTCAACCCCGAGACGGGCGCGCCCGCCAGCACCGCGCCGCGAGCCACGAGTCCACCGAACGAGTGCCCCAGCAGCAGCACCCGCCTGCCCTCGGCGGCCAGTTTCGCGACCAGTTCGGCCACCGACGCGCCCAGCGCCTCGGGCCGGTAGTCGGATTCGAGGAGCGGGCCGGCCGACTCGTACTGGCCAGGCAGGTCGATCGCCACGACCTCGATGCCGGCGTCGGCTATCGGGTCGACCAGCGGCGCGAAGTCCTCCTTGGATCCCGTGTAGCCGGGGACGAGGAGCGCCGTCGCGCCGAGGTCGAGTCCGGCGGCGGGGGCGTGCAGGGCCGCGATCGGTCCGTGCCTGCCGGGCAGGTCCACGCGTTGCGCCCGGTGCGGGCTGAACTGCGAGTGCACGTCTCGCAGTCTGCCGCACCGGCCGCGTGGGCGCGTTACCGCAGTGCGACGAGCGTGCCGCCGCGCTGCTCCAGCACGACCGGGCCCTCGGTGGCCATCTCGATCGGGCCGGTGTGGTCGCCGCGGTCGACCGGGACCGAGGCGATCTCCTCGCCGGTGATCTGGTCGAGCACCTTCAGCCCGGCGTCGACCGGCAGCAGCAGCCGCCCGGCGAGCGTGGTGCCCGCGCCGAGGGTGTCGTTCGCGGTCCACAGCGGGTTCAGCTCGGTCAGCGACAGCGCGACCGTCTTCGACCCGGTGAACCAGTAGACGTTCGCGGTGCTGGTGAACGTCGACGCCACCCGTCCGGGCGGGTCGCCCGCGAGCTCCTCGGCGGTGACGTCGACCGGGTAGCTGCCGATCGAGGCGCCGGTCTCGGAGTCGAACACCACGATCCGGCCCGGCACGGCCAGCGCGACCCGGTTCGCCGTCACCGCGATCACCCGTGCGCCGTTCTCGCCGGTCACGGTGGAGCTGATGACCTGCGGCTCGTCGGACTTCTCGGGGTTGGGCTTGAGGATGGTGAGGCGGTCGGACGGGTCGAGGGCCGGGCAGCGCTCGATCAGCGCGATCTTGCCGCCGGTGACCGCGAACGAGTGGTACGTGCAGCCGGTGCGCGGCTGCTTGTTCGGGTTCACGATCGCGCGCAGGGCGCCGTACTCCATCGAGCGGACCAGGTCGTCGCGGCGGTAGACCTCGACGTACGTGCCGCCGGTGGTGAGCACGTGCGAGCCCTCGTTCAGCAGGCGGGTGCCGAGCTCGGCGTCGCCGTTGCGCTGCGGTCCGCGCTTGCCGGAGGCGTTCTCGAGGGTGGTGACCTCGGAGCAGTTGGTGTCCTTGCGGTGCACCGCGAAGATCCGGCCCCAGGCCGTGGAGACGGTGCACAGGGGCAGGTCGCGGGCGTAGCGCCAGCGGACGTCGCCGGTGAGCGCGTCGCGGCCGACGACCTCGCCGCCGTCGCCCGTGACGACGACCGAGTCGAGGTTCACCGGGACCGGCGTCGCGCTGCTGGGGGCGCGCCAGATCTCGGACAGCGTCGGCGGCATCGCGGTGGCGGGCTGCAGCGGGGTGATCTCGGACGGGCCGGTCTGGCTGACGGTGTTGCGGGCGTCGCTGGTCAGCCACAGCACGAGGCTCGCCACCAGCACCGCGACCACGACCAGGGTCAGGCCGATGAAGTCGCCCCTGGTGCGCCAGGACCTGGACGGCACCGGCTCGTGCGGCTCGGTGTCGTGCGGCTCGTCGTCGTGCTGTCCGCCGCCGTCGTGCGGCTCGACCTGGGGTTCGACGGGCTTCGCCAGGACGTCTTCCTCGTCCAGCACGACCTGCCCGTTCGAATCCGCCTGCTCCGGCTGGCCCACTGCCCGGCTCCCGATGGTCGGTGATCTATCGCGTTCGGTCTGGCGACATGCTGCCACCACCGGGAAGAGGTCGGTGTGAGGCGGCGGCACCTACCGTTCCCCGCGGCGTTCCGCTACCCGCGGCCCACCCGTTCCGGCGCGGTGCAGACGCGGCTCCGGCGCGGCCCTGACCGCGCCGGCGCGAGCCGCTTCCGGCCCTTGCGCTGCGGGCCGCCTCCGGCGGTTCCGGCCCTTGCGCCGCAGGCCGTTGCAGGCGGCTTCGCCCGTTGCGCCGCGGGCCGTTGTCCAGCCAACCCTGCCGTTCCGGCGCGGGCCGTGTCCAGCGGCTCGACCGTTGCGGCGTGGGCTGGTGCTATCCACGGCCTGGCCCGGGTCCGTTCACCCGGGCTGGTCCGGCCCGGCTCCGTGGACCCGGCTTGGCCCACCCCTGGGTCCGTCCACCGCTGTCCGGTGTTCGGGCCGGGCGTCGTGCCGTGCCCGGCGGGGTGGCCTGCCGTCCGTTCCGGCGGCCCGGTGGCCGCTGGTCCGAGTCTCCCCGTCCGTCCCGTCCTGGTGGCCCGGTCGCCGTGGCGGGCGGCGGGTGGGTGGCCCAGGGATCCGGGTTGGTTCGGGGCTCCTCGTTTTCAACCGAGGTGCGGTAACAGTGTTTCCGTACATTTTCGGGCGATGATCACCCGATCGTGTTGCGGTCGAGTCGGGCAGCGCTTGGGTTGCGCTGCCCACCACGATTGTTCCCTACTCGGCCGGTGCCGACTCCGCCGACTCGCCGCCCGTGCGGCGACGCCTGCGCCTGCGGGGGCGGTCGGGGTCGGCGGTGGACGAAGTCGAAGACGACTCCGGCGCGCCTGCGGTGACCTCGGCCGATGCCTCGGTGGCTGCACCGTTCTCGCCGGACGCCGACACGCCACCACGACTGCGGCGGCGCTTGCGCGGCCTGGTGCCGCCCTCCTCGCCCGACCCGGAGCCGGTGGTGCTGCCGCCGCCGTTGCCGGACTCGGTGGCCGGGGCCGCGTCGCCCGCCCGGCCGCTACGCCGGCGCTTGCGCGTCTTCTTCTCGCCCTTCAGGTTCTCCTCCGGCTCGGCCTCCAGGCCCGCGCGCGTGCGCAGCCCCAACGGCAGCCGACCGGTCGAGCCCGCCGGGATGTCCAGGTCCGCGAACAGGTGGTCCGACGTCGAGTACGTCTCCACCGGCTCCGGCTTGCCCAGGTCGAGCGCGTCGCTGATCATCTTCCACCGGGGCATCTCGTCCCAGTCGACCAACGTGACCGCGACGCCCGTGCGCCCCGCCCGACCCGTGCGGCCGATGCGGTGCACGTAGGTCTTCTCGTCCTCGGGGCACTGGTAGTTGATCACGTGCGTGACGCCCTCGACGTCGATGCCGCGCGCCGCCACGTCGGTGGCCACCAGCACGTCGATCTTGCCCGAGCGGAACGCCCGCAGCGCCTGCTCGCGCGCGCCCTGCCCCAGGTCACCGTGCACGGCCGCCGCGGCGAAACCGCGCTCGACCAGGTCGTCGGCCACCTTCTGGGCGGTGCGCTTGGTCCGGGTGAACACCATCGACAGGCCGCGCTCACGGGCCTGCAACGCCCGCGCCAGCAGCTCCGACTTGTCCAGCGCGTGCGCCCGGTAGACGAACTGCTCGGTGCGCTCGTGGATGGCGCCCGCGTCGTTCTCCTCCGCCCGCACGTGCGTGGGCTGGTTGAGGAACGTGCGCGCCAGCGTGATGATCGGGCCGGGCATGGTCGCCGAGAACAGCATGGTCTGCCGCTCGTCGGGCACCATGCGCAGGATCCGCTCGATGTCGGGCAGGAAGCCCAGGTCGAGCATCTCGTCGGCCTCGTCCAGCACCAGCCCGCGCACCTTGCCGAGCACCAGGTGGCGCTGCTCGGCCAGGTCGAGGAGCCGGCCGGGCGTGCCGACGACCACGTCGACGCCCTTGCGCAGCGCCGCGATCTGCGGCTCGTACGGCCGGCCGCCGTAGATGGCCAGCACGCGCACGTTGAGGTGCTTCGCCGCGTCGGTCAGGTCGTGGGTGACCTGAAGGCACAGCTCACGCGTCGGCACGACCACCAGCGCCTGCGGCGTGCCGTCACCGGGCGTGACGATGCGCTGGAGCAGCGGGATGCCGAAGCCCAGCGTCTTGCCGGTGCCGGTGCGGGCCTGGCCGATGACGTCGTCGCCGGCCAGCGCCAGCGGCAGCGTCAGCTCCTGGATGGCGAACGTGCGGTGGATGCCCGCCTCGGCCAGGGAGCGCACGATCTCCTCGCGCACGCCGAGCTCGCCGAACGTGGGCGCATCGGGTTTGACCGGGGCGTCGGCCACGAGCGGGTGCGAGGTGTCGTCTTCCGGGACACCCGCCTCGCTGTGCTCCAAGGCCACCGGGTCGATATGGGTCTCTTCGTTCGTCGCGGTCAGGATGATCGCCTCTCTCGTACCAGCGCGCCACGGCCTGTACGGGCCGCTCGACCGCGTCACCGCCACTCGGGCCACCGCAAGGGGCCGGGCGGGTCGCGGGAGGGCCAGCGAGGTGTGTGCGCGCACCCTCTCCTGGCGGCACGGTGCCGCCGCAGTTCAGCCTTCGGCACCGCTGCGAGCCCCCACTGGGCCGCGCCGCGCCGGGCGTCATCTGTCGAGTCTACCCGCCGACTAGGCCGATCGGGGTGGTTCGCGGCGTCGAGTGCGGTTTCGCGTGCCCAGGGTGTTGTCAACGACACCCGACTAGGCTCCGTGGCATGAGCGACCCGGGAGTGGATGCAGCGGTGGGCCAGGTTGCGGTGGGTGACGGTGGCCAGGTGGCGGAGGGTGTCGTCGACCTCCTCGGCGCGCTCGCGTACGGCGAGCTGTCGGCGTTCGACCGGCTCGCCGAGGACGCCAGGACCGCGCCCACGCTGTCCGGGCGCGCCGCGCTGTCGCAGATGGCGGCGGCCGAGATCGGTCACTACGCGCTGCTGGACCGGTACCTGGCCGAGCGCGGCCACTCGCTGGAGGAGGCCATGCGGCCGTTCGCCGCGGGCTTCGACGGCTTCCACGCCTCCACGGCGCCGCGCACGTGGCTGGAGTCGCTGGTGAAGGCCTACGTCGGGGACGCCCTGGCGGCCGACTTCTACCGCGAGGTCGCCGAGTGGCTGGACGAGCCGACCAAGGAGCTGGTGCTCGCGGTGCTGGCCGACACGGGCCACTCGGCGTTCGCCGAGCGCGAAGTCCGGTCCGCCTGCGACGACGACCCGAAGCTGCGAGACCGCCTCACGTTGTGGGGTCGCCGGCTGCTCGGCGAGGCGTTGACGCAGGCCCAGTACGTGGTGGCGGAGCGCGACGGGCTCGCGGAGCTGATCGTGCGCGGCTCGGGCGACCTGGCGGGCATCGCGGCGCTGTTCCGACGCCTCCAGCAGAGCCACACGCGACGCATGGCGGCGCTCGGGCTCGGCTAGGGTTGGTGTTCGAAAGCCATCAACGCCGCACGGAGGTCAGCGTGGAGGTCAGGGTCGGGATCGCGGACAGCCCGCGGGAGCTCGTGGTGTCCAGCGGGCTCACCCCCGAAGAGGTCGAGGCGCAGGTCGCGGACGCGCTGAAGGCGGGCACCGGGCAGCTCGTGCTGGTCGACCAGAAGGGCGCCCGCTACGTGGTGCCCGCGGCTCGCATCGCGTACGTGGAGATCGGTCCGAGCGACTCGCGCCGGGTCGGGTTCGTCTCCGGCGACTGAGGCGTCCGCGCGGCACGCAGCCGAGCGAACTTCGCCGCCCGGGTGTCCGGGCACGAGAAGGGGCACCCGATCGGGTGCCCCTTCCGCGTTTCCCGCCCTGGTCAGCCCACCGTGAACGGCGGCGTTGAGGTGCCCGCCACGCGGTAGCGCCGCCAGGGGTCGGGGTCGGTCAGCGAACCGGTCGCCGAGCCGTCGGGCGTGCGCAGCAGCGCGGTCCGCGCACCACCCTCCACCAGCTCGGTGACCTGCTCGTTCGCGCCGACCCGGCCGTACCAGTGGTAGCGGCCGTCGATGGGCTGGAAGTAGCCGCGCAGCTCGACGCTGACCGGCACCTCCCGCTCGTCGAACACCAGCACGGCCGCGCCGGTGTACCCCTCTTCGTCGTGCTCGTGCTCTTCGGACATCAAGCCTCCTCGACGTCGACGACCCGCAGCCGGGGTCCTTCGTGCCGGTCACCGTCGGTGAACCCGGTGGTCAGCGGCGCCTCCGGGTCGAGGTCCACGCCCGCGGAGCGGAGCAGGCCGTCGATGGCGTGCCAGATGATGGTGGTCAGGTAGTCGCTCAGGCTCGCCCGCGTCATCGACTGCCGGTCGAGCCACCAGTCGCCCGCGTTCTGCACCATGCCGACCAGCGCGTGCGCCCACGGCTCGGCGCCGCCGGAGTCCATGTCGAACGCCCGCAGGTAGTCGCCGAGCAGCCGGGCCAGGGCCGCCGCGATCAGCTGCTTGTCCTCGTTGACCACGTCCTGCTCGACCGGCCGGTCGGTGAACGACTTGCGCACCACGAACCGGTACAGGTTGGGGTGCTCCTCGATCACGGACAGGTACGCGTCGACGATGCCCTGGATGCGGGGGCGGATCGGACCGTCGAGGTCGATCGCGGGCCCCATCTTGTCCATGAGCATCTCGGTGCCGCGCCGGCCGACGGCGAGGTAGAGGTCGGACTTGTCGGCGAAGTGCCGGTAGAGCACCGGCTTGCTGACGCCCGCCTCGGCGGCGATCTCGTCCATGCCCACGTCCGGGCCGTGCTTGGCGACGGCGCGGATGGTGGCCTCCACGAATTCGGCGCGCCGCGCCTCGCGGTGCCCCTTCCACCGTTCCCGGCGGGCGTCGGTTCCGCCCTTGACAGTTCGAGCCATGTGACGCACGCTACCAGAAGTAACCGTTACCTCAAGTTACAGATAACTCGAGTTACAGATAACTCTCCCCGGGAGGGACCACCGATGACGAAGGCCTTGAAGGTCGCGGACCGCGAGAAGACCGCCGAGCGTCTGCTCAACTCCTCGGCCGACAAGTTCTACGACCCCGAGGTCGACATCGACTGGTCCGCGCCCCTGGTCGACGGCCTCCGGTACACGCCCGAGCACCGGTGCTCGCTGTACGGCACCGAGCTGTGGGACCGGATGAGCCCCGAGCAGCGCGTCGACCTGTCGCGGCACGAGGTCGCGAGCGTGGCCAGCGTCGGCCTGTGGTTCGAGATCCTGCTGATGCAGATGCTGCTCAAGGAGGTCTACCGCTCGGACCCGACGACCAAGCACGCGCAGTACGCGCTGACCGAGGTCGCCGACGAGTGCCGGCACTCCACGATGTTCGCCCGGATGGTCGAGGCGATCGGCTGCCCGCCCTACGGCCCCCGCCAGTACACCTACCAGCTGGGCAAGCTGCTGCCCGTGATCGGCTACGGGCCCGCCCTGTACGGGTCGATCCTGGTCGCCGAGGAGATGCTGGACCGGTTGCAGCGCGAGACGATGGCCGACGAGACCGTGCAGCCGCTGGTGCGCATGGTCAACCGGATCCACGTGCTCGAAGAGGCCCGGCACGTGCGGTTCGCGCGCGAAGAGGTCGTGCGCGGGATGGCGAAGCTGACCAAGAAGGAGCTGCCCTACCAGCGGTGGCTGCTCGCGACCACGTCGATGTTCATCACCCGGTCGCTGATCAACCCGGACGTGTACGCGGCCGTGGGGCTGGACAAGGACCAGGCGCACAAGGCCGCGCTGGGCAACCCGCACTGGCAGGAGAGCATCCGCTGGTCGGGCGAGCGGATCATGAAGTTCCTGGACGAGGTCGGGCTGGTCGGCAAGCCGGGCATGCGCGCGTGGCGCCGCTCGTTCCTGCTCGGATGAGGGCTCGGGTGGACGCGCCGGCCGTCGGGGGCGAGGGCCGCACGCGGGCGGCGGGCCCGCGGTTCGTGACCTCCGACGGCACGGCGCTGCACGTGGTCGACACCGGGCCGCCGGACGCCGAGGTGACCACCGTGCTGCTGCACGGCTGGACGCTGGACCACACGTCGTGGGACTCGGTGGCGCCGGCGCTGCCGGGGCGCGTGCTGCGGTACGACCACCGGGGTCACGGCGCCTCGGCGCCCGCGCCGGTCGGGACGGCCACGATCGCGCGGTGCGCGGACGACCTGGCCGAGCTGGTGGCGGCCCGCGTGCCGACCGGGCGGCTCGTGCTGGCCGGTCACTCGATGGGCGGCATGACGATCATGGCGTTGGCCGAGCAGCACCCCTCGCTGCTCGACCGCGTGGACGGCGTCGTCCTGATCGCCACCTCTTCGGGTGAACTCGCCGGGTCGACGCTGGGGCTGCCTGGACCGTTCGGCCGGGCGTTCGTGGCGGGGGAGAAGGCCGTCAACCGGCAGATCGTCCGGTTGCGGCGGGCCGAGCTGCTCAAGCGCACCGAGGTGGTCCGGCCGGGCCTGCGGTGGCTGCTGTTCGGCAAGCGCCCGTCGTGGCGGGAGGTGGCGATGACGGCCGCGATGGTCGGCCGCTGCCACCCGGTGAGCATGGTCGGGTTCCGCGACTCGCTGGACGAGCACGACCGGCGCAGGGCGCTGGCCGGGCTGGCGGGCATCCGGACCGTCGTGCTGGCGGGCGCGGAGGACCGGCTGACGCCGTTGCGGCACGCGCGCGTGCTGGCGGACGAGCTGCCGCACGCCGAGCTGGTGATCCACCTGGGCGCCGGCCACATGCTGCCCCTGGAGAGGGCGGACGAGGTCACAGCACACATCACGGCGTTGCATTGACCCGCCTCCGGCAGGTCGGCGAGGCCGCCTGGAAGTCGGCAGGTCGAGCCTGATTTCGCGACGATCGAAAAGCGTGATCGCCACGAAATGAGTCTCGACCTGCCGACGCAGCATCGCGCTGCTGTGAGCGCGGGTTGAGGGCCGTCGTCGGGGACGGCCCTCAACCCGGTCCTCAGTGCTGGAGCGGGAAGCCGCCGCCGATGCCCCGCCAGGCGAGGTTCGAGATCAGGGCGACCGCGTCCTCCTTCGCGAGCTTTCGGTCGTCCGCGAGCCACGCGCGTGCCGTGACCTGCGACAACCCCACCAGGCCGACCGCGAGCAGCCGCGCGCGGTGCTCGTCGAGGCCCGCGTCGGCGGTGATCGTGTCGGTGATGGCCTCGACGCTGTCGGTCGTCGCCCGCTCCACGGCCCGGGCCACCGCCGGCTCGCCGCGCAGGTCCGACTCGAACACCATCCGGAACGCCTGGCCCTCGCCGTCCACGAAGTCGTAGAACGCGGCGACGGCGGCCTTCACCCGCTGCTTGTTGTCCGTCGTGGACGCCAGCGCGCCGCGCACGCGGTTCACCAGCTCGTCCACGTGGGACTCCAGCAGCGCCATGTACAGCTCGAGCTTGCCGGGGAAGTGCTGGTAGAGGACCGGTTTGCTGACCCCCGCGCGTTCCGCGATCTCGTCCATCGCGGCGGCGTGGTAGCCGTTGGTCACGAACACGTCCTGCGCCGCGGCCAGCAACTGGGCACGTCGCGCGGTCCGCGGGAGCCGTACACCCCGCCCCGCCGCGCCGCCGTGGTGCCCGACCGCAGTCTGGGCCGTCTCCGTCATGGTGCCTCCAGCCAACCAATCACTTCGCGGAACCGGGAAAGGGGTTGCCCTTCCGGCTCGTCGGCAACCTTACTCGCTGGTAGCTGCGTTCCAAGCATGCTTCCCGTTTCGTAGGACGCCCGGCCAGGCATCCTGGGGTGGTGACCGAGACGCTGGAGGCCCGCAGGACCGCCATCACCCACGTGCCCCTGTCCACCGCGCCGCTACCTCCGCTGGACACAACGATCCAGCCGTGGCCTGGTGACTACGTCGAGGTGGGCGGGCACAGCGTGCACGTCCGCCGCACCGCGGGACCGGCCGGGTCGAGGGCGGTCTACGTGCACGGGCTGGGCGGCTCGGCGACGAACTGGACCGACCTGGCCGCGCAGCTGCGCGAGCACGTCGAGGGCCACGCGCTGGACCTGCCCGGTTTCGGCCGCTCCGAACCGATCGACGGCTACGACTTCCGGATGGCCACGCACGCGCGGGTCGTCACCGAGTACATCGAGTCGCTCGGCGGCGACCCGGTGCACCTGTTCGGCAACTCCATGGGCGGCGCGATCACGCTGATGGTCGCCGCCACCCGGCCCGACCTGGTACGCACCCTGACGCTGGTCTCACCGGCCGTGCCGGACCTGCGGCCGAGCCTGCGCCGGGTGTCGGACCGGCGGCTGCCGCTGGCGTTCCTGCCGGTCGTCGGCCCGCGGGTGCAGGCGCAGCTGGCCGCGATGACGCCGCGTGAGCGCACCCACCAGATGCTTCGGCTGTGCTTCGCCGAACCCCACTCGGTGCCGGCGAACCGGATCGAGCAGAGCGAGCGGGAGTACACCGAGCGGTCCGCGCAGGCGTGGGCCGGCAACGCGCTCAGCGCCAGCACGGTCGACCTGATCCGCTCGTGGCTGGTCCCGAGGTCGAAGTCGATGTGGCTGCTGCCGCCGAAGATCACCGCGCCCACGCTGGTCGTGTGGGGCACGGAGGACCGGCTGGTCAGCGTGCGCAAGGCGCCGAGGGTGGCCAGGCTGATCCCGCGCGGGCGGCTGCTCGTGCTGCCGCGCACCGGGCACGTGGCGCAGATGGAACGGCCGGTGTCGGTCGCGCGGGCCGTGGCGGGCATGTGGGAGGCGGTCGAGCGGCGGGCGTGGTGAGGCGTGATCGGTTCAGCCGACCGGTGACGCGCAGGTCACCTGGAGTCCGCCGCCGGGGTGCGGTTGTGGCACCCTGGTCGGCGTGAACCGGACGTCGCAGGGCGCGCGTGACACGCCGCCGTCCTCTGATGACCGGCCGCCGCTGCCCGAGGACCGCTACCGCCGCGGCACGCGCCGCACCGGCGCCGAGCCGCTGGCCGCGGCCTGGGAACCGGCCGGTCGGAGGCGTCGCAAGCGCCGCAGGGGTGTGAAGGGCCTGGTCGCGGGCTACGGCTGGCGGATCTACGCCATCCCCGTGCTGCTCGTGCTCACGGCCCTGGTCGTGCTGGACACCGCCGCGCCCTCCACGTCCGCCGGTGGCGAGACCAACCCCACCACCGGCTCGTCCGCGCCGCCGTCCAGCTCCGGGCCGCCCGAGGCGACCGAGAAGCCGCCGGGCGACATCGACCTGAAGAACTTCCCCACCGCGCAGCTGCCGGACGGGCCGAAGTTCTCCGAGCAGGGCGCGGGCACGTTCGCCGTGGTGCCGGGCAGCACCCAGCCGGCGGGCACCGGCGGCAAGCTCTACCGGTACGCGATCGCCATCGAGGACGGCGTGGAGCCGGCGGACTACAACGGGGACCGCGAGGCGTTCGCCCGCACGGTCGACGGCATCCTGGCCGACCCGCGCAGCTGGATCGGCACCGGCCAGACGACCATGCAGCGCGTCGACACCGGACCGGTCGACTTCACCGTGAGCTTGACCACCACCAGCACCACGCACGCCCTGTGCGGGTTCCAGATCCAGTTCGAGTCGTCGTGCTGGCACACCGGCACCAAGCGGGTCATCATCAACACGGCCCGGTGGGTGCGCGGCGGCAAGGTCTACGGCAACGACATCAGCGCCTACCGGACCTACGCGATCAACCACGAGGTCGGCCACGTGCTGAAGAACCCGCACGAGGGCTGCAAGGAGAACGGCAAGGCAGCGCCGGTGATGATGCAGCAGTCGTTCGGGGTGGCCAACGACTACGTCGCCCAGCTCAACTCGGTGGACTCCTCGAACCGGTACGCGGTGGAGGCCAACGGCCTGGTGTGCACGCCCAACCCGTTCCCGAACGCACCGCAGTAGCCGTCCCGCGCCTTGGGACGACTTCCCATCCGGGAAGACGGAGGGGCAGGCTGGTGTTGTCCGTCGGTAGAGGACATGTTTCGTCGAGGAGGACTCAGATGGCGCTTCCGCCGCTCGTGGAGCCCGCAGCGGAGCTGACCAAGGAAGAAGTAGCGCGCTACAGCCGCCACCTGATCATCCCGGACGTCGGGGTCGACGGGCAGAAGCGGCTGAAGAACGCGAAGGTCCTGGTCGTCGGGGCGGGCGGCCTGGGCAGCCCGGCCCTGCTCTACCTCGCGGCGGCCGGTGTCGGCACGCTCGGCGTGGTCGACTTCGACGTCGTCGACGAGTCGAACCTCCAGCGTCAGGTCATCCACGGTCAGTCGGACGTCGGCAAGCCCAAGGCCGAGTCGGCCCGGGACTCGGTGGCCGAGATCAACCCGTTCGTGAAGGTGGTCCTGCACCAGACCCACCTGAACTCGGAGAACGCGCTCGACATCTTCCGCGACTACGACCTGATCCTGGACGGCACGGACAACTTCGCCACCCGGTACCTGGTCAACGACGCGGCCGTGCTGCTGGGCAAGCCGTACGTGTGGGGCTCGATCTTCCGGTTCGAGGGCCAGGTCAGCGTCTTCTGGGAGGACGCGCCGAACGGCCAGGGCCTGAACTACCGCGACCTCTACCCCGAGCCCCCGCCGCCCGGCATGGTGCCGTCGTGCGCCGAGGGCGGTGTGCTGGGCGTGCTGTGCGCGTCGATCGGCTCGGTCATGGTGACCGAGGCGATCAAGCTGCTGACGGGCATCGGCGACCCGCTGCTCGGCCGGCTCATGGTCTACGACGCCCTGGAGATGTCCTACCGGACCATCAAGATCCGCAAGGACCCGGAGAGCCCGAAGATCACCGAGCTGATCGACTACGAGGCGTTCTGCGGTGTCGTGTCCGACGACGCGCAGCAGGCCGCCGCGGGCAACACGATCACGCCGCTGGAGCTGAAGCAGAAGCAGGAGAGCGGCCAGGACTTCCTGCTGGTGGACGTCCGCGAGCCGCACGAGTACGAGATCGTGAAGATCCCGGGCTCGGTGCTGATCCCGAAGGACCGGATCCTGTCGGGCGAGGCGTTCGCGGAGCTGCCGCAGGACAAGCAGGTCGTGCTGCACTGCAAGTCGGGCGCCCGCTCGGCCGAGGCGCTGGCCGTGCTGCACCAGGCCGGGTTCAAGGACGCGGTGCACGTGGGCGGCGGCGTGCTCGCCTGGGCCCGCGAGGTCGACCCCTCCCTGCCGACCTACTGAACTGACGACCGACGCCGGGGCAGCCTCCTGAGGTTGCCCCGGCGTCGTGCGCTCACGGCTCGGTCACCTCGGCCAGGAACAGCAGCAGGCCCGTGCGCCGGTGGCGCACGGCCAGCAGGAACGGCCGGTCGAACCGCACCACCAAGGCCTCCTCGGGGTCGTGCCACCCCATGGCGGCGATCATCGTCGTGGCCGCGGCGCCCTCGACCCCGCGCTCGTCGAGCGTGAGCTTCGCCTGGTGCAGCACCTGCTCCACCAGCAGCCACGAGTCGAACAGCGGCCCCGCCCCGAGCGCGCGCAGCGGCTCCACGAGTTCCGTGGCCGCCTCCAGGGCCACCTTGGGCAGGTACAGGTCGACCTCGGTGAACCGGACCCCGGTGATCAGGTCGGCGAGCGCCTCCCCGTCGAGTTCGGCCGTCGCCAAAGGCTGGTCGGGCAGCAGGGCGACGACGTCCAACGCCTCCTCGCACGGGATCAGCACGGACTGCCAGCCGTGCCGCGCGGCGTGGCCGAACGTGCCGACCCGGCGCATCGTCGGCACCATCCGCTTGCCCGACGGCGTCCGGAACTTGCGGGGCCGCGTGTCGTCCTCGGGGAACTCCTCCACCCACGCGCCCTTCGCGTGCAGCGCGTTGACCAGGACGGCGAGGGCGCCGGGCGTGATCGCCCCGGGCGGAACGGCCTGCCGGACCAGGCCGCGGGTCAGCTCGCGCACCGCCTCGTTGATCACGACGTGCGCGTGCTCGTCCAGCACGAGCCGCCGCACGTCCGGGTGCTCCACCGCCGGCGCGGTCGGGTCGACCCAGATGGTGTCGGCCGAAGTCACGGCGGGCTCGTCGGCCGCGACGGCGAGCAGCTTCGCCGTCCGGTCGACGTCGGCGCGCAGCACGTCGGCCACGGCGGGCGCGGTGTCCTCGCCGGCCACGTCCGCGGCCCGGCACAGGGCCGCGGCCACGGAAAACGGCGACCAGCAGCGGTCGCCCTCGGGCAGCGCCCGGAGCAGGGCGAGCGCGAAAGCGGCGTGCGTGGCTTCGGTCACAGCGCAAATCCCCCCAATCGAGACCGCAATTATGCGGTTAGGCCGAATGCGTGGACACCACGTGTTCGAACGCCCGAGGTCCACCAACGGAAGGCCCGGTGCAGGTAGCGTGCCGGCCGTGACCACTCCGGAGCCGCCACCGTCGCACGTGCGCGCGGCGTTCGGCGCGCGCGACGCCGAGCCGGAGTTGATCGACGGCGGCCCGGTGTGGCGGTGCGGCGACGCGGCGATCCGGCCCGCGGGCAAGCCGGCCGAGGCCACCTGGGTGGCCAAGACCCTCGACGCGCTCGACGTCGACAACGTGCGCGTGGCCAGGCCGTTGCGCTCCACCGACGGCCGCTACGTGGTCGGCGGCTGGGCGGCGACCAAGTACCTCTCGGGCCGGGCCGAGCCGCGGCACGACGAGGTCGTGGACGTGGCCGTGAAGCTCCACCGGGCGACCGCCGAGCTGCCCAGGCCCCGGTTCCTGGACGCGCGGGTCGACCTGTTCGCCACCGCCGACCGCTGCGCGTGGGACGAGGAGAAGGCCGACCTCGACCCCGACCTCGGCGGGCGGCTGTTCGACCTGACCGCCGGCTACCGCAAGCCCGTCGCGCTCAAGCCGCAGGTGGTCCACGGCGACCTGTTCGGCAACGTGCTGTTCGCGGGCGACGCCGCCCCGGCGATCATCGACTTCGCCGCCTACTGGCGCCCTGCGCCCTACGGCGCGGCCGTGGTCGTGGTCGACGCGCTGTCCTGGGGTGGCGCGGATCACGGTCTGCTCCAGCGCTGGGCGCACCTGGACGAGTGGCCGCAAATCCTCCTGCGGGCGACCCTGTTCCGCCTCGCGGTCCACGCGCTGCACCCCCGTTCGAGCAGACAATCTCTCGTGGGACTGGAGCGGACGGCGGCGCTCGTCGTCGACCTGCTGTGAACTCACCCTCACCGCGCGATCCCTGAGCTGTGAAGTTCCCGTGGACGAAACATTCCACGTTCTGCCGTTAACAGCGGCTTCTTACCGTCGGGCTCGTGACCGCCTCCGCGAGCATCGACACGCACTGCCCGTACTGCGCGCTGCAGTGCGCGATGTCCATCGAGAACGGCAAGGTGTCGCCGCGGGAGTTCCCGACCAACCGAGGCGGGCTGTGCCAGAAGGGCTGGACGTCGGCCGAGCTGCTGACCTCGCCCCACCGGCTCACCACGCCGCTGGTCCGCCGGGACGGCGAGCTGCGGGAGGCCACCTGGGACGAGGCGCTGGACCTGGTCGCGGCCAAGCTCGCGGACCTCCGCGCGACCCACGGGCCGGACTCGGTCGGCGTGTTCGGCGGCGGCGGGCTGACCAACGAGAAGTCCTACCTGCTCGGCAAGTTCGCCCGGGTCGCGCTGGGCACCTCGCAGATCGACTACAACGGCCGGTTCTGCATGTCGAGCGCGGCGGCGGCGGGCCTGAAGGCGTTCGGGCTCGACCGGGGCATGCCGTTCCCGGTCACCGACCTCGACCGCGCGGACGCGATCCTGCTGGTCGGCGGCAACCCGGCGGAGACCATGCCGCCGTTCGTTCAGCACCTCAAGAACGCCGAGCTGATCGTCATCGACCCCCGGCGCACGCCCACCGCCGAGCTGGCCACCCTGCACCTGCAGCCCGCGCCCGGCACGGACCTCGCGCTGGCGCTCGGCCTGCTGCACACCGCCGTGGCCGACGGCTACCTGGACAAGGAGTACGTGGCCGAGCGCACCACCGGCTTCGACGACGCGTGGCGCATCGCGGCGACGTGGTGGCCGGAACGGGTCGAGCGGGTCACCGGCGTGCCGGTCGCCGACCAGCGGGCGGCGGTGCGGATCCTGGCCGAGGCGCACAACGCCTTCGTCCTCACCGGCCGCGGCACCGAGCAGCACGCCAGCGGCGCGGACACCGTGTCGGCGTGGATCAACCTGGCGCTGGCGCTGGGCCTGCCCGGCCGGAAGTACTCCGGCTACGGCTGCCTCACCGGCCAGGGCAACGGCCAGGGCGGGCGCGAGCACGGGCAGAAGGCCGACCAGCTGCCCGGCTACCGCAAGATCGACGACCCGGCGGCCCGCGCGCACGTCATGGACGTCTGGGGCGTGGACGACCTGCCCGGACCGGGCCGCTCGGCCTACGAGCTCCTCGACGCGCTCGGGCAGCCGAACGGCCCCAAGGCGCTGCTGGTGTTCGGCAGCAACGTGATCGTCTCCGCGCCGCGCTCGCAGCACGTCGCCGACCGGCTCAAGGCGCTGGACCTGCTGGTCGTGGCCGACCTGGTGCTGTCGGAGACGGCCGCGGTCGCCGACGTCGTACTGCCGGTCACGCAGTGGGCCGAGGAGAGCGGCACGATGACCAACCTCGAGGGCCGCGTCCTGCTGCGCCAGGTGGCCGTGGCGCCGCCGGAGGGCGTGCGCAGCGACCTGGACGTGCTGCGCGGCCTGGCGACCCGCCTCGGCCAGCCCGCCGAGCGGTTCCCGACCGAGCCCGAGGTGGTGTTCGAGGAGCTCCGGCAGGCGTCGAAGGGCGGCGCCGCCGACTACTCCGGCGTGACCTACGAGCGCCTGCGCCAGGGCGAGGCCCTGCACTGGCCCGTGGTCCGGGAGAGCACGCCGCGCAACTTCCTCGACCGCTTCGCGCACGCCGACGGCCTGGCCAGGTTCGTGCCCGTCGAGCACCGCGGACCCGCGGAGGTGCCCGACGCCGACTACCCGTTGCAGGCGACCACCGGCCGGGTGCTCCAGCACTACCAGTCCGGCGCGCAGACCCGGCTGGTGCCCGAGCTGAACGAGGCCGAGCCCGAGGCGTACGTGGAGGTCCACCCGGACACCGCGACCAGGGCGGGCCTGCGCGACGGCGGGATGGCGTCCGTCGTCTCGCGGCGCGGCCGGACCGTGGCGCGGGTGCGCTGCGTGGCGTCGATGCGGATCGACGTCGTGTTCCTGCCCTTCCACTACGCGGGCGAGGGCCGGGCCAACCTGCTGACCAACCCGGTGCTGGACCCGACCAGCCGGATGCCCGAGTTCAAGGTGTGCGCGGTCCGATTGGAGTCGCTATGAGGAACGTTGTCATCGTGGGCTACGGCATGGCCGGCGCCCGGCTGGCCGACGAGATCCGCCGCCGCGACCCGAAGGCGGAACGCGTCTCGGTGACCGTGCTGGGCGACGAGGCGCACCACGCGTACAACCGGGTGCTGCTGTCCAGCGTGGTCGCCGGGTCGCTGACGCCCGACGCGGTGCGGCTGCACGACGCCGACTGGGCCGCCAAGCACCACGTCGACCTGCGGCTCGGCGGCACGGTCAGCAAGATCGACCGGACCCGCCGGGTCGTGCACGTCGACGACACCGAGGTGCCCTACGACGCGTTGGTGCTGGCCACGGGCTCGCGGTCGTGGGTGCCGCCGACGCCCGGCCTGCTCGACGGCAACGGCGACCTCGCGTCCGGCGCGGTGGCGTTCCGCTCGCTGGACGACTGCGCCGAGATCGTGGCCAAGGCCTCGCCCGGCACGCCGGTCGCGGTGCTCGGCGGCGGCCTGCTCGGGCTGGAGGCCGCGCGCGGCCTGGCCGGCCGGGGCTGCCTGGTCACCGTGGTGCACCCCGTCAAGCACCTGATGGAACGGCAGCTCGACGCGGGCGCGGGTCGGGTGCTCGCCACCACGTTGAACGGCCTGGGCATCGAGTTCCGGCTCGGCGTGCTGGCCACCAGGTACGTGCCGGGCGACGGGCTGGAGCTCGACGACGGCACGCACGTGCCCGCGGACCTGGTCGTCGTCTCGGCGGGCGTGCGCGCGGAGACCTCGCTGGCCGAGGAAGCGGACATCGAGGTCGACCGGGGCATCCTCGTGGACGACGCGCTGCGCACCAGCGACCCCCGCGTGCACGCCATCGGTGACTGCGCCCAGCACGTCGGCACGGTGTCCGGCCTGGTGCAGCCCGCGTGGGAGCAGGCGGCCGTGCTCGCCGACCGGCTCACCGGCGTCGCGCCCGCCGCCCGCTACTCCGGCACCACCGTCGTGACCAGGCTCAAGGCCCGCGACGTCGACCTGGCCGCGTTGGGCGACGTGCACGTGAGCGTCGACTCGGTCGACGACGAGGTGCTGTGCTTCCAGGACCCGGCGCGTGGCCGGTACGCCAAGCTCGTGCTGCGCGACGACAAGGTCACCGGCGCGATCGTGCTCGGCGCGCCGGACGCGGCGGCGGCCATCACCCAGCTGTTCGACCGCGGCCTGCCCGCGCCGACCGACCGGCTCGCGCTGCTGCTGGGCCGCGCGCTGCCCGCCGAGAACGAGGCCAGCCCCGCCGACCTGCCCGCGTCCGCGGTGGTGTGCCGGTGCAACACGGTCAGCAAGGGCCAACTGGTCAGCGCCTGGCGCGGCGGCGCGACGACGTTGTCCTCGATCGCCGAGGTCACGCGGGCCAGCACGGGCTGTGGGGGCTGCAAGGACGCGGTGTGCGGGATCGTCGACTGGCTCGCGGCCTCACAGCCCCAATCCGCTTGATGTGCGCGGGAGTTGCCGCCGACGACACCTGTCCGAACGTCGGGGTAACGGACCGTTCTTACGGTTCCTGCAACGGGAAATCGGTGTCCAGGAGGGTCCAATGAGCACGGTGATGGAGACCAAGGGCGTTGCGCCTCAGGCCAAACGCGGTGGTCGGTGGATCGAGCACTGGGAGCCGGAGGACCCGTCGTTCTGGGAGACGACCGGCAAGAAGGTCGCCCGCAAGAACCTGGTCTTCTCGATCCTGGCGGAGAACCTGGGCTTCACGGTGTGGAGCCTGATGAGCATCGTGGTCGTGAGCCTGGGCTCCGTCGGCTTCAGCTTCAGCGTCGGCCAGACGTTCTGGCTGCTCATCGTGCCGAACCTGGTCGGCGCGGTGCTGCGCATCCCCTACACGTTCGCGGTGCCGAAGTTCGGCGGGCGGGCGTGGACCACGATCAGCGCCGGCCTGCTGCTGATCCCCACCACGATGCTGGCGATCGCGGTGAGCAACCCCGGCACGCCGTACTGGTTCTTCCTGCTCACGTCGGCCGCGATGGGCTTCGGCGGCGGCAACTTCTCGTCCTCGATGGCGAACATCTCGTTCTTCTACCCGGAGGGCAAGAAGGGCCTGGCGCTCGGGCTCAACGCGGCGGGCGGCAACCTCGGCGTGGCCATGGTGCAGCTCGTCGTGCCGATCATCATCTCCCTCGGCACCGGCATCAACCTGGCCTACGCGGCGCTGTTCTGGATGCCGTTCATCATCGTCGCCTCGGTGTGCGCGTGGTTCCTGATGGACAGCCTCACCCAGGCCAAGCCGGACGGCTCGTCGTACAAGAAGGCGATGTCGAACAAGCACACGTGGGTGATGTCGTTCCTGTACATCGGCACGTTCGGCTCGTTCATCGGCTTCTCGTTCGCGTTCCCGTCGCTGATCAAGCTGAGCTTCGTCGACTACAAGAGCTTCGTCGGCCTCGCCTTCCTCGGCGCCCTCATCGGCTCGGTGAGCAGGCCGTTCGGCGGGTGGCTCGCCGACCGGTTCGGCGGCGCGCGGATGACCATGGCGGTGTTCCTGGGCCTGGCCGCCGGCACCGTCAGCCTGCTGGTCAGCATCGAGATCCGCAGCTTCGCGCTGTTCTTCGGCTCGTTCATCGCCCTGTTCGTGCTGGCCGGCGTGGGCAACGGCTCGACCTACCGGATGATCCCGGCGATCTTCGCCGCGCAGACGGAGGACATGCGCTCGGCCAAGCGGCAGGCCGCGGCCGTGGTCGGCATCGCGGGCGCGATCGGCGCGTTCGGCGGCGTGCTGGTCAACCTGGTGTTCAAGTTCTCGCTCGAGGGCAGCAAGACGCTGGCGCCCGCGCTCACCGCGTTCCTGGTGTTCTACGGCCTCTGCATGGCCACCACCTGGTGGTTCTACATGCGGCGACGGGTGTTCGCGCGCGTGCCGAGCCTCGCCTACGCCGGCGTGTGACGCACACAACCCTCTGAAGTGCGGCGTGAGGCTGCTTTAACGCCTGCGCAACATTCGCGACCTTGGCACGACACGGTGCCCGGTGAGCATTGACCTGGGCGGAAGAAGGGATTGGTCCCATGACGCGAACGCTGGTGGTGGTCGGTCACGGCATGGTCGGTCACCGGCTCGTGGAGGCCCTCCGCGAGAAGGACGTGACCGGTCAGTGGCGGATCGTCGTGTTCGCCGAGGAGACCCGTCCGGCCTACGACCGGGTCGCGCTGTCGTCCTACGTGGACAACTGGGACGCCGGGTCGCTGAGCCTCGCGCCGCACGACGACGACGCGGTCGAGCTGCACCTGGACGACAAGGTGGTGCACCTCGACCGCGACAACAAGGTCGTGCGCACCGCCAAGGGCCGGGTGCAGCCCTACGACGCGCTGGTCCTGGCCACCGGCTCGGTGCCGTTCGTGCCGCCGGTGCCCGGCCGCGACCTGCCGGGGTGCCACGTCTACCGCACCATCGACGACCTGGACGGCATCCGCGCCACGGTCGAGTCGGCGCGCGCGGCGGGCCGGCACGCGGGCATGGTGCTCGGCGGCGGCCTGCTCGGCCTGGAGGCGGCGAACGCGCTGCGCGGCATGGGCATCTCGCCGCACGTGGTCGAGCTCGGCCCGCGGCTGATGCCGCTGCAGGTGGACGAGGGTGGCGGCGGCCTGCTCAAGCGCCTGGTCGAGAAGCTGGACCTGACCGTGCACACCGGCACGTCCGCGTCCTCCATCGAGCAGGACCGCGGGCGGCTCATCGCCAAGCTGTCCAACGGCGTCGAGCTGGACCTGGACGTCGTGGTGTTCTCCGCGGGCATCCGGCCGCGCGACGAGCTGGCCCGCTCGTTCGGCCTCACCGTCGGCGAGCGCGGCGGCATCGTCGTGGACAAGGCGTGCCGCACCTCCGACGAGCACATCTACGCCATCGGCGAGTGCGCCAACCTCGACGGCATGGTCTACGGCCTGGTCGCGCCGGGCTACTCCATGGCCGAGGTGGTCGCCGACCGCCTGCTCGGCGGCGCCGCGGAGTTCCCGGGCGCCGACATGTCCACCAAGCTCAAGCTCCTCGGCGTGGACGTGGCCTCGTTCGGCGACGCGCACGCCAAGGAGGAGGGCGCGCTGGAGGTCGTCGTCAACGACGCCGTGGCCGGCACCTACGCCAAGGTCGTGGTGTCCGACGACGCGAAGACCCTGCTCGGCGGCATCCTCGTCGGCGACGCGTCCAAGTACATGTCGCTGCGGCCGCTGGTCGGCAGGCCCGTGCCCGGCGACCCGGTCGCGCTGATCGGGCCGGAGGGCGGCGTCGAGCTGACCCTGCCGCACGACGCGCAGGTGTGCTCGTGCCACGCGGTCACCAAGCAGCAGATCGTGGACGTGGTCAACTCCGGCGAGGCCGTCGACGTGCCGGGCATCAAGTCCTGCACCAAGGCCGGCACCGGCTGCGGCTCGTGCGTGCCGATGCTGAAGAAGCTGCTCTCCGAGTGCGGCGTCGAGCAGTCCAAGGCGCTGTGCGAGCACTTCGACCAGTCCCGCGCCGAGCTGTTCGAGATCGTCCGCTCCACCGGCGTCACCACCTTCTCCGAGCTGGTCTCCCGGCACGGTCGCGGCCACGGCTGCGACATCTGCAAGCCCGCCGTCGCCTCGATCCTCGCGTCGCTGGACAACGGGCACGTGCTGGAGGGCGAGCAGGCCACGCTGCAGGACACCAACGACCGCTTCCTGGCCAACATGCAGCGCAACGGCACCTACTCGGTCGTGCCGCGCATCCCCGGCGGCGAGATCACGCCGGAGAAGCTGATCGTCATCGGCGAGGTCGCCCGCGACTTCGGCCTCTACACCAAGATCACCGGCGGGCAGCGGATCGACCTGTTCGGCGCGACCGTCGACCAGCTCCCGCTGATCTGGAAGCGCCTGGTGGACGCCGGTTTCGAGTCCGGGCACGCCTACGGCAAGGCGCTGCGCACGGTGAAGTCGTGCGTCGGCACCACGTGGTGCCGCTACGGCGTGCAGGACTCCGTGTCGCTGGCCATCGCGCTGGAGCTGCGCTACCGCGGCCTGCGGTCGCCGCACAAGCTCAAGTCCGCCGTGTCCGGCTGCGCGCGCGAGTGCGCCGAGGCGCGCGGCAAGGACTTCGGCATCATCGCGACCGAGAACGGCTGGAACCTCTACGTCGGCGGCAACGGCGGCTTCACCCCGCGCCACGCCGACCTGATCGCGTCCGATGTGGACACCGAGACCCTGATCAAGCTGATCGACCGGTTCCTGATGTTCTACATCCGGACCGCGGACCGGTTGCAGCGCACCTCGACGTGGATCGAGTCGCTGGAAGGCGGGCTTGACCACCTGCGCGACGTCATCGTCGACGACAGCCTCGGCATCTGCGCCGACCTGGAAGCCGCGATGGCCAAGCACGTGGACAACTACGCCGACGAGTGGCGCGGTGTGCTGGAGGACCCGGAGAAGCTGTCCCGCTTCACCTCGTTCGTCAACGCGCCCGGCACGCCCGACCCGACGATCACGTTCCGCGAGGAGCGCGGCCAGAAGGTGCCGGTCCTGTTGGGCGTTCCCACTGTCGGCCAGGCGGAGGTTTCCCGATGACACCCGTGTGCGAGTTGAGCGCCCTGCGCCCCGACCAGGGGGTGGCGGCGCTGCTGCCCGACGGTTCCCAGGTGGCGGTGTTCCTCACCTCGGCCGGGACCGTGCACGCGCTGGGCAACATCGACCCGTTCAGCGGCGCGGCCGTGATGTCGCGCGGCATCGTGGGCGACCGCGGCGGCGTGCCCGTCGTGGTGTCGCCGGTGTACAAGCAGGCGTTCGAGCTCTCCACCGGCAAGTGCCTGGACGACCCCTCGACCGGCGTGCCGGTGCACCCCGTGGTCGTGGCCGACGGCGTCATCCAGGTCGGGTCACCGTGAACGCCGCCCCGCTGGCCGGGTACACGGTCGGTGTGACCGCCGCCCGGCGGGCCGACGAGCTCGGCGCCCTGCTGGAGCGCAAGGGCGCGACCGTGCTGCACGGTCCCGCCATCCGGATCGTGCCGCTGCCCGACGACGCGGAGCTGCTGGCCGCGACCAGGGCCGTGGTGGAGGAACCGGTGGACGTCGTGGTGGCGACCACCGGCATCGGCTTCCGCGGCTGGGTGGAGGCCGCGGAGGGCTGGGGGCTCGGCGCGCGCCTGCTCTCGCGGCTGTCCGGGGCGCGGGTGCTGGCTCGGGGGCCGAAGGCGCGGGGAGCGGTGCGTGCCGCCGGGTTGGTGGAGACGTGGTCGCCGGAGGGCGAGAGCAACGCCGAGCTGCTCGACCACCTGCTGCGGGCCGGCGTGGCCGGTCAGCGCATCGCCGTGCAGCTGCACGGCGAGCCGTTGCCGGAGTTCACGTCGACCTTGCGCGCGGCGGGCGCCGTGGTCGTCGAGGTGCCCGTCTACCGCTGGACCGGCCCGTCCGACCCGGCGCCGCTGGAACGGCTGCTGGAGGCCGTGCTCGCCGGTCAGGTGGACGCGCTCACGTTCACCAGCGCGCCCGCCGCGGCCTCCGTGCTGCGCGTGGCGGAGGTGATGGGCAAGCAGGCCGAGCTGATCTCGTTGCTGCGCCGGGAGGTGCTGGTGGTGGGCGTCGGCTCGATCACCGCCGGGCCGCTCGTCGGCGCCGGCGTCCCGGTCGTGCAGCCGGCCCGGGCCCGGATCGGCGCGCTGGCCCGTGAGCTGGCGCTGGAACTGCCCGCCAGGGCGACGCGGCTGCGGATCGCGGCCCGTGACATCGAACTGCGCGGCCAGGCCGTGGTGGTGGACGGCGAACTGCGCCCCGTGCCGCCGGCGCCGATGGCGGTGCTGCGGGTGCTGGCCGCCGCGCGTGGCCGGGTGGTGTCCCGGCGCGACCTGCTGGCGGCGCTGCCCAGCGGCGGCGAGGAGCACGCCGTGGAGACCGCCATCGGTCGCCTGCGCTCGGCGCTGGGCGAGCCGCGCATGGTCGCCACCGTCGTGAAGCGCGGCTACCGCCTGGCCATGGACCCCGCCGGAGTGGCCGTATGACCCTGGTCCTCGTCGCGCACGGCACCCGGGACCCCGCCGGGGCCGTTGTCGTGGAAGAGATCGCGTCCCTGGTGCGGGCACGGCTGGGTGGCGTGCCCGTGCGGGTCGCCTACGCCGACGTGCGGCAGCCCGACGTCACCTCCGTGCTGGAGTCCGTCTCCGGCCCGGCCGTCGTGGTCCCCGCGTTCCTGGCCGCCGGCTACCACGTCCGGGTGGACATCCCGGCGCAGGTCGAGGCGTCCGGCCACCCCGACGCGGTGATCACGGACCCGATCGGCCCGGCCCTGCTGCCCGCGCTGCTGGCGCGGCTGACCGAGGCCGGGTGGACGCCGGGCGACTCGGTGGTGCTGGCGGCCGCGGGTTCGTCCGATCCCCGTGCCCTGGCCGACGTGCGGGCCGTGGCCACCGCGCTGTCCAGCCGGGTCGGCCCGGTGACCATCGGCTACGCCGCCACCGCCGAACCCCGCATCGGTGACGTGGTCGCCGCCGCGGCCGGGCGGGTGGCCGTCGCCTCGTGGCTGCTGGCCCCCGGCCTCTTCCACCGCGTCGTCGCCGACTCGGGCGCGGCCGTCGTGGCGGCGCCGATCGGCGCGCACCTGCGGGTGGTGGAAGCCGTCCTGCTGCGCTACTACGAGGCCCGCTGCTTCCAGGACGTCGCCTGACCGCGCGTGTCCGACGTCGCGGGCACCCGAGTCGAACGCTCGGGTGCCCGCGGCGTGCGACGACGGGCGCGGAATAGTTGAGGGTTCAACCAGGTTGACGCGGGTGAGACCGCCGAACCCGGGCGGTCACCGTCCGAGGAGGCAGTCATGCCCGCCGTCACCGCCGACACCCTGACCCTGCCGCGCCTGCCCCGGTTGCCCGAGGCCGCGACCGAGTGGCGCGGCGTGCGCCGGGTCGTGCGGGCGCGGCGGTTCCTCGAAGGCGAGGGCTTCCAGGTCCGCCGCCCCTTCCCGGGCGTGGAGCTCGCCGACGCGGACCCGTTCCTGCTCCTCGACCACATGGGCGCCGTCGAGTACGGCCCCGGCGAGGCGAAGGGCGCGCCCTGGCACCCGCACCGCGGCTTCGAGACCGTCACCTACATGATCGACGGCGTCTTCGAGCACCGGGACTCCACCGGTGGCGGCGGGGTGATCACCAACGGTGGCACGCAGTGGATGACCGCCGGTTCCGGCGTGCTGCACTCCGAGCTGCCGTCGCAGGAGCTGGTGGCCAGGGGCGGGCTGTTCCACGGCGTGCAGCTGTGGGTCAACCTGCCGAAGGCCGCCAAGTGGACCCCGCCCCGCTACCAGGACATCAACCCGGCCGACACCGTGCTGCTGTCCAGCGACGACGGCGGCGCGCTGGTCCGCGTGATCGCCGGCGACGTGGCGGGGCACCAGGGCCCCGGCATGACGCACACGCCGATCACCTACCTGCACGCCACGCTCAGCCCGCACGCCCACCTGACCCTGCCGTGGCCGGAGGACTTCACCGCGATGGTCTACGTCCTGTCCGGTCGCGGCACGGTCGGCGCCGACCACCGCCCGCTCGACGAGGGGCAGCTGGCCGTGTTCGAGGACGACGGCGCCGCGCTCACCATGCGGGCCGACACGACGTGGGACGTCCTGGTGCTGGGCGGGCTGCCGCTGCGCGAGCCGGTCGCGCGCTACGGGCCGTTCGTGATGAACACGCGGGCCGAGATCCTGCAAGCCGTCGAAGACTTCCAAGCCGGGCGACTGGGCGTCACGCACGTGCCGCACGTCACCGCGGCGGACGAGGAGCTGTCATGACCGACGTTCGCGAACTGCTGCGCAAGGGACGGATGTTCCGCGCGTCCGGCGACCCGAGCGGCGCGGCGCGCTACCTGGCCGAGGCGGCCGAGCACGTGCCGACCGACCGGACCGTGCTGACCGAACTCGCGCTGGCGCACTTCCAGTCCGCCGCGCTGGGCAAGGCCGAGCGGGTGCTGACCGCGTTGGTCGACCTCGACCCGTCCGACGGCTACGCGCGCCTGCTGCTCGGCCGCACGCTCAGCCGCCAGAGCAGGCACGCCGAGGCGCTGCCGCAGCTGCGCCTGGCCGCCGCGATCACCCGGGACCCCGAGGTGGAGTCCGAGGTGGCCCGGGTCGAGGCGCGGGTCAGAACAGGGCCGGAGGCTCGTCCGCCTTCTCCTTGACCGCGTCCTCCCAGCGGTACGTGCGCAGGTCGACCTTGCCGCCGTCGACCACCACGCCCTCCTCGCGCAGCAGTTGCAGCTGCTCGTCGGCGATGTGGGGCGCGCACGTGCCGTTGGCGCGCAGCACCCGGTGCCACGGCAGGTCGTGCCCGTCCTGGTTGAGCACCTGCCCGACCAGGCGGGGCGACGGCGCGCGGGCGATGTCGGCGACGTCGCCGTACGTCGCCACCCGGCCGCGCGGGATCCTGCGCACGACCGCGCGGACCATCTCGTGCAACTCTTCGTCCACCCACACAGCTTTCCACGCACCCCCTCACACCCCACGCATCCCCTGGCACACCCCGCCCCCCCGCGCACACCCCGCCCCCCCGCGCACACCCGCGCACACCCCCCCACCCCTCGCACACACCCCCTCGCGCACACTGCGAGGTCGCGTCGATCGTTCGCGTCCTCATTCCCGGCGATCACGCTTTCGATCGTCGGGAATCAGGGCGCGAACGGTCGACTTCCAGGCGACCTCGACCGCGACGCCGGAGGCGGCGCAATCCAACACTGTGATTGCATGACCCCCGTGGCAGTGAACAGGGCGCCGTTGCTGGTGCGCCGGGTGCGGCAGGAGGAGCCCCGGCGCCACTGGGACGCGCCCGCACGCGCCGTGCTCGACCACTCCGGCGGGCCGTTGCGGGTGCTCGGCGGCCCCGGCACGGGCAAGACGACGTTGCTGGCCGAGGTGGTGGCGCACCGGGTGCTGCACGGCGGCGTGCACCCGGAGAACGTGCTCGTCCTCACCCCCAACCGGCGCGCGGCCGAGGCGATGCGCGCCCACATCACCCGCCTGCTGACCGGCGCCCGCGCCGACGGCGTCCTGCCGACCACGCAGGAACCGCTGGTGCGGACCGTGCACTCGTACGCCTTCGCGGTGCTGCGCGCGCAAGCCGTCCACCAAGGCGAACCCGCGCCCCGCCTGCTGTCCGGCCCCGAGCAGGACGCGGTGGTGCGCGAACTGCTCGCCGGCGACGTGAGCATGGGCGCCCCGAAGTGGCCGGAACGCCTCCGGCCCGCCCTCGCGCTGCCCGCGTTCGCGCACGAGCTGCGCGACCTGATGCTGCGCGCCACCGAACGCGGCTTCGCGCCGGAGGACCTCACCGAGCTCGGCCGCCGGCACTCCCGCGAGGAGTGGGTCGCGGCCGGCCTGTTCGCCACCCAGTACGAGCAGGTCAACCTGCTGGCCAGCAGCGGGCAGGGCCACGCGCCCTCGTTCGACGCGGCGGAGCTGGTCGGCAGCGCGCTGCTCGCCTTCCAGACCGAACCGGACGTGCTCGCGGGCGAGCAGCGGCGGGTGAGGCACCTGCTGGTCGACGACGCGCAGCACCTCGACCCGTTGCAGCACGAGTTCATCCGCGTGCTGGGCGCGGCCGCGCAGGAGTTCGTCCTCGCGGGCGACCCCGACCAGGCCGTGTTCTCCTTCCGCGGCGCCGATCCGACCCTGCTGTCGCAGGCGGGCGGCCCGGCGGTGGTGCTCACCACGGGTTACCGGATGGCGCCGGAGATCAGGGCCGCGGTGGGCAGGCTCGCCGGCCGCCTGCCCGGCGCGTCGCCGACCCGCGAGGTCTCGCCGGCCGACGGCACGGGCAACGTCCAGGTCCGCCTGTTCGCCTCCGCCGCGCAGGAGGCGGGCTGGGTGGCAGACCAGCTGCGCCGGGCCCACCTGATCGACGAGGTCCCGTGGTCGCACATGGCCGTGGTGGCCCGGTCGGCGACCAGATCGCTGCCGGTCCTGCAACGCGCCCTGCTCGCGGCCGGCGTCCCGGTGGCCGTGCCGCGCGACGAGCTGCCGCTGGCGCGCCAACCGGCGGTGATGCCGTTCCTGGCGCTGCTGCGCTGCGCGGCCGTGCCCGGCACCCTCGACGAGGACACCGCCGCGATGCTCCTGTCGTCACCGCTGGGCGGCGCGGACCCGTTGGCGCTGCGGCGGTTGCGGCGCGGCCTGCGCCGGCTGGAACTGGCCGCGGGCCGTGACCGGCCGAGCGGCGAGCTGCTGGTCGAGGTGATCGAGTCGGACGACCGCCTGGCCGCGCTGGAGGACGCCGAGGCGCAGCCGGCGCGCCGCATCGGCGGGCTGCTGCGCAAGGCGCGCAAGGGGATCGCGGACGGCCTGACCGTCGAGCAGGTGCTGTGGGAGCTGTGGCAGAGCACCGGCCTGGAGCTGCGCTGGGTGGCGCAGTCCGCGCGGCACGGCACCGTCGGCATGCAGGCCGACCGGGACCTGGACGCGATCGTGGCGCTGTTCGAGGCCGCGGCGAAGTACGTGGACCGGCTGCCCGGCTCGGGCGCCGAGGGCTTCGCGGACTACCTGGCCGCGCAGGAGATCGTCGGCGACACGCTGGCCGCCGCCGCGCCCACCGGCGAAGCGGTGTCGGTGCTGACCGCGCACGCCGCCGCCGGTCGCGAGTGGACGGTCGTGGCGGTGCCGGGCGTGCAGGAGGGCAGCTGGCCCGACCTGCGGCTGCGCGGGTCCCTGCTGGGCGTGGAACGCATGGTCGACGTGGTCGCGGGCGTGTCGGCGGAGACGGCGTCCGCGGTCGCGCCGATCCTGGCCGAGGAACGGCGGCTGCTGCTCGTCGCGGCGAGCCGGGCCCGGCGGACGTTGCTGGTCAGCGCGGTGCGCGGGGAGGACGAGCAGCCGTCGCGGTTCCTGGACGAGATCGAGGAGCTGTCCACCGAGGAGCCGGAGCGGCCGACGTTCACCCCCGAGCGCGGGCTGGTGCTGGCCGAGCTGGTCGGCGAGCTGCGGCGGGTCGTGTGCTCCGACGACGAGCCGGCCGACCGCCGGGAGCGCGCGGCCGTCCAGTTGGCCCGGTTGGCGGCGGAAGGCGTGCCGGGCGCGCACCCGGACTCCTGGTACGGCTTGGCGGACGTCACCACGGAGAGTCCTCTGTGGACCGAGGAGCACACGGTGAGCGTGTCGCCGTCCACGGTGGAGACGCTGGCGAAGTGCCCGCTGCGCTGGGTCGTCGAGCGGCACGGCGGCCAGGACCCGGCCGAGCTGGCGTCGATCACCGGCACGCTCGTGCACGCGCTGGCGCAGGCCGCCGCGACCGGCGCGGACGAGAAGGAGCTGCGGGTCAAGCTGGACGAGGCGTGGGCCGCGGTCGACGCGGGCGCGCCCTGGTTCTCCCGCCGCGAGCGGATCCGGGTGGAGCGGATGCTCGACACGTTCCTGGCGTGGCTCGCGTCCAGCCGCTCCCAGCTCACCCAGGTCGCGGTCGAGGAGGAGATCTCCGTCGAGATACCCCGACCCGACGACGGCCCGAAGCTGCGCGTGCGCGGCCGGGTGGACCGGCTGGAGACCGACCGGGACGGGCGGCCGGTCGTGGTGGACGTGAAGACCGGCAAGTCCCCGGTGAGCAAGGACAAGGCGCAGGAGCACCCGCAGCTCGCGGTCTACCAGCTGGCGACGGCGCTGGGCGGCTTCACGCACCTGGGCCTCGGCACCGACCCGGGCGGCGCGCGCCTGCTCTACGTGGCCAAGGAGGACCGCAAGACCGGCGCGGTCGAGCGCGAGCAGGTGCCGCTGGACGAGCAGGGCGTGCGGGTGTGGCTGGAGGCCGTGCAGTTGGCCGCCGGGTCCAGCGTCGGGCCGTCCTACCAGGCGACGGAGAACGCGGACTGTGATCGCTGCCCGGCCCGCACCACCTGCCCGGTGCACGCGTCCGGTCGTCAGGTGAGCCACTAGGGCGGTCCTGACCAGCCATTTCGGTCCCGCCCTGCGGGTCGCCGAAGCCGGCCGGGCCCGACCACGGAGAATGCGGGACGTGGTCGTGCCGAGCGGGGTCGAACGGGTGGCGGGTGAGCCGGTGTCGCTCGCGAGCCCGTTCGAGGTCGCCGAGGCGCTCGGCCTGCCCAGGCCGACGCCCGAGCAGGCCGCCGTCGTCGCCGCGCCCACCGCGCCCGCGCTGGTCGTGGCGGGTGCCGGCGCCGGCAAGACCGAGACGATGGCCGCCCGCGTGGTGTACCTGGTCGCCAACGGCTTCGTCACCCCCGACCGGGTCCTCGGCCTGACGTTCACCCGCAAGGCCGCGCGCCAGCTCTCCGACCGGGTGCGGCTGCGGCTGCGCCGGCTCGGCGGCTCGCCGCTGCTGGACCGGCTCGACCCCAGCGGCCAACGGCGGGCCGCGGTGCTGACCACCGAGCCGGTGATCCTGACCTACCACGCGTACGCGGGCCGGCTGGTGGGAGAGCACGGCCTGCGGCTGCCCGTGGAGCCGGGCGTGCGGCTGCTCACCGAGACCGCCGCGTGGCAGCTCGCGCACCGCGTCGTGTCGACGTGGAACGACGACCTGGACACCGACAAGGTGCCCGCGACCGTCACCGGCTACCTGCTCGCGCTGGCCGGCGAGCTGGGCGAGCACCTGGTCGACCCGGTCACGCTGTGGCGGCACGCCGAGCGGCTGTGCGCGGTGATCGAGAACGCGCCCAAGACGGCACGGCAGCGCGACGGCCTGCCGGAGTCGCTGAAGGCCGTGGTGAGCGCCCAGCGGCTGCGGGTCAACCTGATCCCGCTGCTGGAGGCCTACCAGGCGCGCAAGCGGCGTGAGGCGGCGATGGACTTCGCCGACCAGATGTCCCTGGCCGCCCGGCTCGCGTCCGAGCACCCGGAGGTCGTGCGGGGCGAGCGGGAGCGCTACGGCGCCGTGCTGCTGGACGAGTACCAGGACACCGGTCACGCGCAACGCGTGCTGCTGCGGTCGTTGTTCGGGCGGGGCGAGCCGATGCCCGTGACGTCGGTGGGCGACCCCGCGCAGGCGATCTACGGCTGGCGCGGCGCGTCGGCGGCGAACCTGCCCCGGTTCGTGCACGACTTCCCGCCCGCGCGGAAGTACGGCCTGCTCACCAGCTTCCGCAACCCGCCGGAGGTGCTGGCCCTGGCCAACGCCGTGTCCGCGCCGCTGCGCGCGATGGGCCTGGACGTGGACGAGCTGCGGGCCCGCGAGGGCGCCGGGCCGGGTGACGTGCGGGTGGCGTTGTTCGACGACGTGCGGCAGGAGCTGGACTGGGTGGCCGACACGGTCGCCGCGCAGTGGGAGCAGCACCTGGACAGCAGCGACGAGCCACCGACCGCCGCGGTGCTGGTGCGCCGCCGTTCGGACATGGCGAACATCGCGGCGGCGCTGCGGGAACGCGGCCTGCCGGTCGAGGTCGTCGGTCTGGGCGGGCTGCTGGACGAGCCGGAGGTGCGCGACCTGACCAGCGCCCTGCGCGTGCTGGTCGACCCCCTGGCCGGCACCGCCGCCGCCCGGCTGCTCACCGGCTCGCGCTGGCGGATCGCCGCGTACGACCTGGCGGCGCTGTGGGCGCGGGCCCGTGAGCTGGCGGGCGCGCCGAGCAGGCAGGCGGTGGCGAACGACCCGCTGGCCGTGATCGCGGACGCGTTGCCGGGCGAGCACTCCGAGCAGGCCGGCCTCGCGGACGCGCTGGACGACCCGGGCGACCCGACCGCGTACTCCGCCGAGGGGTACCGGCGGATCCGGCGGCTGGGCGCGGAGCTGTCGTCGTTGCGCCGCCGGTTGGTCCAGCCGCTGCCCGAGCTGGTCGCGGACGTCGAGCGCACCCTGCTGCTGGACATCGAGGCGATGGCGCGGCCGGGCGGTGTCGGTCGGGCGCACCTGGACGCGTTCGCCGACGTGGTCAACGACTTCGCCGCCGCCAGCCCGTCGGCCACCCTGCCCGCGCTGCTCGACTACCTCTACACCGCCGAGCAGGCCGAGGACGGTCTGGAACCCGGCGAGGTGGAGGTGGCCGAGAACCGGGTGCAGGTGCTGACCATGCACTCGGCCAAGGGCCTGGAGTGGCACATCGTCGCCGTGCCGCACGTGGTGAAGGACGTGTTCCCGGGCCGGAAGAAGTCGTCGAGCTGGCTGCGCTCGGTGGCGGAGCTGCCCGCCGAGCTGCGCGGTGACGCCGAGGACCTGCCGAAGCTGCGCATCGCGCCCGACGCCAACCGCAAGGAGGTGGAGGAGGCGCTGGCCGGGCACGAGGACGACTTCGACGCGCGGCGGCTGGTGGAGGAGCGGCGGCTGCTGTACGTGGCGCTGACGCGGTCCGAGCACAGCCTCCTGGTGTCGGGGCACTGGTGGGGCGAGACGGGCGACAAGCCGAAGGGGCCGTCGGCGTTCCTGACCGAGATCCGGGAGTCGGTGCTGGCCGCCGACCACCCGCCCGCCGACATCGCCCACTGGGCGGCGCGCCCGGCCGACGACGAGCCCAACCCCCTCGCTTCGCAGACGAAGACCGCCCAGTGGCCGACCGACCCGCTGGGCAAGCGCCGCGCCGCCGTGGCCGAGGGGGCCGAGTTGGTCCTGAACGCCCTGGACCGCCACCTGGCCGCACCGCCCGCCCCCGACCTGCCGCCCACCCCACCCGCGGAACCCGAGTACGACCTACCGCCCGAACCGCCCGCGGAACCCGACCACGACCTGCCGCCCGAACCGCCGGCCGACGACCTGCCCCCGGACCCTTTCGACCTGCCCGACCCCCCAGACCACGAGCCGGACCACGAGCCGGACCACGAACCTGTCCCCGAACCGGACTTCGAGCCACCGCTGCCCGACGAAGCCCCCGACGACGACGTCCTCCCCGACGAAGTCCCTGGCGAAGCCCGCGACGTCCTCCCCGACCACCCCGAAGACGACCCGGACGGCTGGGCCCGGGACGTCGACGTGCTCCTCGCCGAACGCGCCGCCGCGGCCGACCGCCGGGAACGCGTCGTCCTGCCCGAGCACCTCTCGGTCAGCCAGCTGGTCGAACTCGCGGCCGACCCGGACCTGCTCGCCCGCCGGCTGCGCCGTCCCCTGCCGTTCCCGCCCAACCCGCTGGCCCGCCGCGGCACGGCGTTCCACACCTGGCTGGAGCAGCGGTTCGGCGCGAGCCGCCTGTTCGACCTCGACGACCTGCCCGGCGCGGCCGACGAGGGCGCGGCGCCGGACAGCGACCTCACCCGCCTCCAGGAGGCGTTCCTGGCCAGTACGTGGGCCGACCGTGTGCCCCACGACGTCGAGGTGCCGTTCGAGGCGGAGATCGACGGCCTGTCCGTGCGCGGCCGGATGGACGCGGTGTTCGCCGACGACGACGGCGGCTGGACGGTGGTCGACTGGAAGACCGGCGCGGTGCCGGAGCCCGACCGCCTGCCCGCGCTGTCGGTGCAGCTCGCGGCCTACCGGCTGGCGTGGGCGGCGTTGACCGGGACGCCGGTGGAGAAGGTGCGCGCGGCGTTCCACTACGTCCGCCAGGACCACACGCTGCGCCCGGCCGACCTGCTGGACGCGGACGGCCTGCGCGCGCTGATCCGCTCGATCCCGGCCTAGGAGTTCACCCGCGCGTGCGCGGGCACTTCCTTCAACACCCGGTCGTAGAGCACTTCCAGCAGCCACCGCCCGAACAGCGACGGCCCGAACTCCGTCGACCGGTCCTCCGGCGGCACCAGCAGCTCGGCCGCGCCCGCCGAGTCGACCGCGACCACGCCGATGCCGTAGTAGTCCAGCTCGATCAGCGGCCACGACTGCTTGCCCAACGGCGCCGGGAGCACCACCGAGCAGGGCGCGAGGGTCATCAACGTGCCGCACGACTGCAGCGCGCGGTCCACCGTGGACTCACCCACCAGCACACCGACCAGCTCGACGGCGGGCACGGGGAGCCGGTCGTGCGCCGCCGGCTCGAACCACGAGCGGAACCACGAGGGGTCGGCCTGCGGCGGCCAGCCGTTCGCGCTGCGCCACTCGTGCACGTCGGCACGAACCCGCACGACGGCTGACACCTGATGGCCCAGCACGGCGACGTCGGGCACGACGATGCCGCGCCAACCCAACGCCGTCGCGGCATGGTGGAGGAGCGGTTGCACTCGGGCATCCTAGGACTGGTTGCGGTTTCAATGACAGTCCCCCGGCAGCGCTGGGTGTCGAACCCGCTGCCGAGAGTGATCAGGGAGTTGAGCGCCCTACGCGCAAGGCCCACAGGATGAGCGGCACCTGCAACGGCAACCGCCCGTACGCGACGGCCCTCACCCTGGGTGACTTCGTGCGGTAGTCGTAGGCCATCTTGACGTTGGCCGGGAAGACCGCCGCGAAGAACCCGGCCGCCAGCTTCGCGCCCACGCCCCGCGTGCGCGGCACGGCGACCGCCGCCGCCAACGCCACCTCGACGGCCCCGGACAGGTACGTCCAGGTCCGCGGCTTGCCCGGCAACGCGCGCGGCACGATCGCGTCGTACGGCTTCGGCTTGGCGAAGTGCGTGACACCCGCGGCGCCGAGCAACCCGGCCAGCGCGAGCGCCGACCGGGAACGGGAACGAGTGGGTTCCATGCGACCACCCTGTCACGTCGTCCGGCGAACGGCGCTCCCAGGGTTCTTCCGGGGTTATCCTCCCGCACCGTGAGCGGTGATCCCGAAAATCCCGAACGGGCGGCCGTGGCCGCGTTCGCCGACGACTTCCTGGCCGACCTGCGCGAGTGGCTGGCCATCCCGTCGATCGGCGCCGACCCGGCGCACCACGGCGACGTGGCCGCCTCCGCGCACTGGCTGGCCGACGCGTTGCGCCGCGACGGGTGGTCCGACGTGCGGGTCTGGGACGAGGGCCCGGCACTGCCCGCCGTGTACGCCTGCCGGCCCGCGGCGGACCCCGACGCGCCGACCGTGCTGGTCTACGGCCATCACGACGTGCAACCGGTCGACCCGGTCGAGCAGTGGCACCACCCACCGTTCGAGGCGACGGTGATCGGCGAGGAGCTGTTCGGTCGGGGCGCCAGCGACGACAAGGGCCAGGTCGCGATGCACCTGCTCGGGATGCGGGCGCACCTGGCGGCGACGGGCGCGACGCAGCCCGCGGTGACCGTGAAGCTGTTCGTGGAGGGCGAGGAGGAGTCCGGCTCCCCGCACCTGACCCGGCTGCTCGACGACCACCGCGACGACCTCGCGTGCGACCTCGTGGTGTTCACCGACACGCCGCTGTACGCGCGTGACGCGCCGACCGTGTGCACTGGTCAGCGCGGGGTCTACGGGGCGGAGGTCGTGTTCACCGGCGGGACGTCCGACGTGCACTCCGGGCGGGCCGGCGGCAGCGTGCCGAACCCCGCCACCGCGATCGCGCGGCTCGTCGCGGCGTTGCACGACGAGGACGGGCGCGTGCGGTTGCCCGGCTTCTACGCCGACGTGACCGAGCCCACGGCGGCCGAACGTGCCGACTACGCGGCGCTGCCGTTCGACGAGACGGTGTGGCTGGCGAACGCCGGCGGCGCCCAAGGGCTGGCCGGTGAACCCGGTTGGTCGACGCTCGAACGGGTCTGGGTGCGTCCCACCGCGGAGGTCAACGGCATCCACGGCGGCTACACCGGGCCGGGGCTGAAGACGATCGTGCCCGCGCGGGCGTCGGTGAAGCTGTCGTTCCGGCTCGTGCCCGACCAGCGGCCGGAACGGGTCGCCGACGCGTTGCGCGAGTTCGTCGCCCGGCACACCCCGGCCGGGCTGCACGCCGAGGTGATCCCGTCCGGTGACGGCGCGCCGCCCTACGCGGTGGACGTGTCCCACCCGGCCGTGGGAGCGGTGCGCGACGCCGTGCAGGCCGCGTTCGAACAGCCCGTGCGGTTCAGCCGGACGGGTGGCTCCGGTCCGGCGGCGCTGCTGCACGGGTGGCTCGGCGTGCCGGTGGTGTACCTCGGGGCGACGTTGCCGGATGATCGGATCCACGCGCCCAACGAGCGCGTCGTCGTGCCGCTGCTGCTCCGCGGCGCCGAGGCCGCCGCCCGGTTGTGGCGACTACTGCCGGAGAGGTTGTCATGATCCGCCGCACCAACCCGGGCGAACCGCTGGCCGACCGGCCCGGCCACTCGCTCGTCGGCGTGATCAGGATGCCGGACACGGTGCAGAGCCCGGTCCGCGCGATCCTGAAGCGGGTGATCGGCGCCCTCACCGCTCTCTTCGCGGCCGTGCTGATCGTCTACCTCGACCGCGACGGCTACCGTGACGTCAACAACGACGGACTGTCCTTCCTGGACGCGGTGTACTACGCGACGGTGTCGCTCTCCACCACCGGATACGGTGACATCGCCCCCGCCAGTTCGTCGGCGCGGCTGGTCAACGTCCTGGTGATCACCCCCTTGCGGGTGCTCTTCCTGATCGTCCTGGTCGGTACGACCCTCGAAGTGCTCACCGAGCGTTCGCGGCAGGCGCTGCGCATCCAGAAGTGGAGGACCAAGGTGCGGGACCACGTGGTCGTCATCGGGTACGGCACGAAGGGCCGGTCCGCCGTCAGCGCCCTGATGGGCGACGGCGCCGAGCCGGGCTCGATCGTCGTGGTCGACACCACCCAGGAGGCCCTGGACGCCGCGTCCTCGATCGGCCTCGTCACCGTCCACGGCTCCGGCACGAGCAACGACGTCCTGCGCGTGGCAGGGGTGCCCCGGGCACGTGCCGTGGTGGTCGCCGCGAACCGCGACGACACCGCCGTCCTGGTCACCCTCACCGCCCGCGAGCTGGCCCCGAAGGCCCAGATCGTCGCCTCGGTGCGGGAGCGCGAGAACGAACACCTGCTCCGCCAGTCCGGCGCGGACTCGGTGGTGGTCTCCAGCGAGACGGCGGGCCGGCTGCTGGGCATGGCCACCGCCACCCCGTCCGTGGTCGACATGGTGGAGGACCTGCTGACCCCCGACGCGGGCCTGGCCATCGCCGAACGCGACGTGGAGCCCTCGGAGATCGGCGGCTCGCCCCGCCACCTGCCGGACATAGTGCTGGGCGTGGTGCGCGACGGCACCCTGTACCGGGTGGACGCCCCGGAAGCCGACGCCGTAGAAGCCGGCGACCGCCTCCTCTACGTCAAGAAGGTCACCCCACCGAGGGACGCCTAGCCTCCGCCACCCCCACCCCTCGCCCGGCGCTCTTACTCAGCCAACGGAATCCGCACCACAAACGCGGCTCCAACCGAACCGACCGCCCCGCGCCGCGCGCTGTCCTGCGGGCCGGTGGTGAGGCTGCTCGCCCCGGCTACCTCCGCGACCGGAGCGGGCCGTGCGGCGCCCGCATCCCGCACGTCTGCGGCCTGCGGGCTGTCGACTCGGAGCGCGTCGCCGACCGGAGTCGGTCGCGCTGCGTCTCCACCACCGACCCCACCTCGCGCGTCGGCGGCCGGGTTGCGGTCGTCGGGCGCGTCGGAGATCCCGCCGTGGTGTTCGGCGCTCGCGGCTGGGTGGCCTCCGCGCGACCCTTCGGCACCGGCCCGGTCCACCTTGGGGCCCGCCCCGTGTTCCAAGGAACCTGCGCCCAAGGAACCTGCGGCCAGGGCATCGGCGGCCGGGGGATCGGCGGCCGGGGGATCGGCGGCCGGGACATCGGTGGTCATGGCGTGGGTGGCCGTGCGCGATCGCGCCGGGTCGCTGGGGCCGGCGGCGCGTGCGTCCGTGTTGTCTGTTGTGTCCGCGGCTGCGGAGGGCGGCTGTGTCGTCGGCGGCGGCGTCGTCGGCGTCGATGGAGTCGGCGCAGCGGGCACACCTGGCACCACTGGCGCGGTCGGTGGGCTTGGCGGGCCGCCGGGGCTCAGGGCTGGGTTGCCCGCCGACGGTGGTGGGCTGTGGGTTTCGGCCTCGTGCGAGTCGTCGCCGGGGGTGGTGCACGACAGCTCGCCGCCGTGCGCGCGCACGACACCGCGGGCGATCGGCAGCCCGAGGCCCGATCCGCCGGAACGCTGGTCCCTCGCCTCGTCCAGCCGCACCAGCCGGTCGAAGATGCGTTCCCTCTCCTCCGGCGGCACGCCCGGACCGTTGTCGGACACGACCAACCGCGCGAAGCTGCCCACCCTGGACACGCGCAGCCGCACCCTGCCCGACGGGCCGGTGGCCTGGCGGGCGTTGTCGGCCAGGTTCGCCAACACCTGCGCCAACCGTTGTGGGTCGCCCGAGACGAACGCCGACTCGCCCTCCGCGGCGATGTCGAAGTCCGGCGCGAGCAACTGCGTCCGTCCCACCTCGGCCTCGGCCAACGCGAGCAGGTCGACCCGCTCCCGGTGCAGTTCGAGCCCGGCCTCGATGCGCGCCAACGCCAGCAGGTCGTCGACCAGCCGCCCGGCCCGCCGCGACTCGCGCACGAGCAGAAGGTTCAACCGCTCCCGCTCCTCGGCGCCGGCGGTCTGCATCAACGCCTCCGCGACCGCCTGCACGCCCGCGATGGGTGTCCTCAGCTCGTGCGCCGCGTCGGCCACGAACCGTTTCGTGCGCTCCTCCGATCCCTCCAACGAGTCCAGCATGTCGTCGAACGCGGCCGCCGTCCGACCGAGTTCGTTGTCCGCCCGCGACGGGTTGAGCCGGTACCCGCGGTTGCCGCGCGCGATCGACCGGGCCAGCGTGGTCATCGCGTCCAGCGGCGCCAACGCCCGCCGGACCACCAGCACCATCGCCCCGGCCGTCACGGCCACCGCGCCGACCCCGGCCAGCAGCAACAACCGCCGCAGCCTGGTCTGCGCCGCCGTGATCACCGACGACTCGGCGTACACCGTGATCTTCGACCCGTCGATCAACTGCCGACTGACTTCGTTCGCCACCTCCTCGTCCGGCGCGTTCCCGAACACCGTCCCGTCCGGCATGACCAGCCGGACCTCCACGCCCCGGCCTTCCAGCCGGTCCACCAGTTCCGCCCCGCGCACCCGCTGCTTGACCAGCTGCTGCGCCACCCGCGCCTTCTCCAGCAGCGCGGTGTCGACGTCCCGCTTGGACTGCGCCGCGAACAGCGCGTCCACCAACAACACGACCCCGATCAGCACCACGCCGAGCAAGCCGATCGCGGACAAGGTGACCCGTCGGCGCAGGGAGACGGTCCGCAAGCTCACGCCTCGTCCGCCCTGAGCACGTAGCCCAGCCCTCGCACGGTGTGCAGCAACCGCGGCCCGTGCTCCTCCAACTTCCGGCGCAGCGCGCTGACGTGCACCTCGACCAGGTTGGGGTCGTAGTCCTCGTAACCCCACACCGCGGTGAGGATCTGCGTCTTGCCCACCACCCGCCCGCGCTGCGCGGCCAGGTACCGCAACAGGCGCAGTTCGGTGGCGGTCAGCTCGATCGACGCGTCGCCGCGCAGCACCACCGCCGACTCGGCGTCCACGACCAGATCGCCGATCTGCACGGTCGACGGCGTCCGCCCCAGCCGCCGCAGCACCGCGCTCACCCGGGCGACCAGCTCGGCCAGCACGAACGGCTTCACCACGTAGTCGTCCGCACCCCGGTCGAGCCCGCGCAGCCGGTCGGACACCCCGTCCCGGGCGGTCAACATCACCACCCCGGCCCCGCACGTCCGCCGGATGACCTCCAGGAGCATGAAGCCGTCCCGACCGGGCAGCATCACGTCGAGCACCACCAGGTCCGGCCGGAACCGGACCAGGTCGCCCTCCAGGTCACGACCGTCCGGCCGGACCTGCACCTGGTAACCCGCGTCCCGCAAGGCGGAACTCACCGCGGCGCCGATCGCCTCCGCGTCCTCGATCACCAGCACCCTGGCAGCAGTCGACACCTCCATATTCTGCGTCGCGTCGCCCACCACGGCCGCAAGGCCGTGACGAGCCTGGACAAAATGACGGTCACTCGTCGGCACCCGGCCGGTTACCTGCGGTCGCTCGTTGCCGGGCGGTCAGCGGTCGACAGCGGAGGGCGATGTGCCGGAGGTCGGGGCCGGCCTCTCCGTGGGCGCGGATGGGAGAGACCGGCCGTCTGCGGATCCCGGTGCCACCTCGGGTCGTCGCCGGTGCGGCGACCAGTGCGGCTCGGGATGCGAATGGCTGATCCGATGTGGACACGGACACAGGCGATACGGGACAAGAGCAATAGGGCCAGGGACAACAGGGGACAGGACGGGGGCGGCTCAGGGGCGGCTGGGTCGGCCTCGTCGTGGCTGGGGTGGTGACCCGGGCGGGTGGCTCGTCTGCTGACGGGGTTGAGCGCGGCCCCGGCGGTCGTGCCACCCGTGGAGCGCGAGACCGAACGCCGGGTGCTGGGCGGTGACGCGGTCCCGTGGGCGGGCGCGGGCGGTGCCGGGCACGGCTGGCCGAGGCGTCAGGAGTTGCTCAGGTCGGCGCACGCACCCGGCACGGTGACCGTGTCGGTCGGCGGGTGCCCGATGGTGGCCGAGTTCGAGAGCTCCACCAGGACCCTGGACCTCTCCGGCGCGGCACCCGGGTCCAGGGACGCAGATCCCGTCGCGGTGCGCGGTGCGGCATCCGGCGAAGTGCTCGTGGTCGAACGGGTTCCGGAAGTTTCGTCGAGTGAGGCATGGCTCTAGTGTCGAACAACAGTTCGAGGGTGTGCAAGATCACGATCAGGTGATGTTTGAACGGGCGGCGGAGCCACCGGCCCCCACGACAACCGGCCTCCCCGTCTGCGACCATCCACGCTGTGGCGGTTCCGCGAAGCCCGGTCAGGTGGGCGCTGGTGCTGCTGGTCGTGGGCCTGGTGGCCGTCGCGGCAGCGGTCGCGTTGTGGTGGCCGCGCACGTCCGCCGAGGTCCAGCGGACCGCCGCCACCGTCGTCGCACCGGCCTCGTGCGGCGACGCGGAGGCCTACGACCGGGTCGAACTGACGATCGGTGACCGGACGCACACCGCCAAGCTCGACGGCTGCGGCCATCAGCAGGACGAGGTCGTCGAAGTCGTCGTCCCCGCCGACACCAGCGGCGAGTTCACCGTCCAGGCGGCCGCCAGCACGCCCGTCGGCATGCCGTTCGACGTCAGGCTGACCACGTTGCTGGTGTGCCTGAGCGGCCTGGCCGGCGGCCTCTACGCCTACCTGCTGACCAGGCGTTCTCAGCCGACGGCCGCCGCCGGGGCCGCATAGGTGTTGCACGACGACGTCACGCCCGTCGTGTAGCCCTGCGACGCCCATTCGGACTGGTTGTCAGGGCTGCCGTGGGCGTTCTTCTCCGGCGGCTCCTCCACGGCGTACTGGAAGTCGTCCGCCGCCTCCTGCGCCAACCCGGACCCGATCGACCCGGACGCCGCCACCAGGAACATCCCGGCGAAGCAGTTGGCCTGCAGCTCGATCCGCCGCGACATCTCCAGCCCCGCCGGCGTCTCCTCGCCCGCGTCGACGATCTTGGTGTCCGCCGCGCGCAGCATCCCCGTCAACGCCTGCACGTGGTGCCCGTACTCGTGCGCCAACGTCGCCAGGTGCGACCCCGCGCGCTCGCCGCCGCCGTTGTCACGCAGCCGCCGCGTGGGCATGTAGATGGTCCTGTTGCGACCGCAGTAGTACGCGACCGCCTCGCTCTCCGCGGGCGCCGAGCCGCACGGCCCCTCGGTCAGGTCGGGCGACGTGTCCAGCGCGGGCGTGTCGAACGGCAGGTTCGCCTGCTCCAGCACCGGCCGCCACGCCTGGTCCAGGCACACCACACCGGCCTTGTAGTACGCCGACAGCTCCGCGTCCGACACCCCGAACCCCGGCAACGCGCACGTCACCGCGGGCAGCCGAACGGGCGCGGTGAGCAACGGGTGGTCGGCCAGCCGGTGCACGGCACGCGGCCGCGGGGCCTCCGTCTCCGTGGACTGCACGACCGTCACGCCCGGCGCGGCCACCGCACGGCCGTTGATCCGTCGGGACGTCTCGAGCTGCGTGATGCCGCCGAGGCCCAACACGCACAACACGATCAACGAGAACACGCCGATGAGGACGATCGGGTTGTTCTTGGGGGGCTCCTCGGGCGTGTGCACGGTCCTCCAGTCGGGTCAGCTGACGTCCGCCGCGCTCGCCACCCAAGTGTTGCACGCGCTCGTCTCGTTGTTTTTGAACCCGTGGTTGACCCACGCGGCGTTCCGCTCGGGCGCGCCGTGGTCCCGGTTGGGGTAGATCGGGTAGTCGCCCCGGTTGCCCGCGTCCGTCAGCGCCACCGAGATGACGTCGGCGGGCACCGCGCCGTGCGACAGCGGCGCGAGCGTCATCCCGCCGAAGCACGTGGCCTGCAGCTCCTTGCGCCGGTTCAGGTCGAGGCCCTCGGGGGTGTCCCAGCCGCCCTTCTCGTACTGGGCCTGGCCGGACGCCCGCAGGATGCCGGACAGCCACTGGACGTGGTGGCCGTACTCGTGCGCGAGCTGGCCCAGGTACTTGCCCGGGTGGTTGGGGTTCGCCGCACCCTGTTCGTTCGCGTAGTGGTTCGGCGTCCAGTAGATGGTGCCGTCGCAGTACATGGCCGTGCGGTCCGGGCCCATGGAGCCGCATGTGTTGGTGATCTGGGACGTCACCATGACCAGCTCTACCGGCTGGTAAGGCAGGTTCGCCCGCTCGAACGACGGCTTCCACATCGCCTCGATGCACGGCAGCGACGCCCTGAGGAAGCGGTCCTGGCCGGCGGGCGAGTAGTCCATCGCCGGCAGGGGGCAGCCGCCGATGTTGAACGCGCCGAGGCCCGCCGCGTGGATCGGGTTGTCACCCAGCGCGATGACGGCTTTCGGGCCGGCCTTCGGCGTGCTGGTCGACGTGGTCCGCTTGCTGCTCGAGGTCGTGGACGTCGTCGTCGTGGTCGTCGTGGTGGTGGTGGGTTCGGGCGTGTACGTGTAGCTGTCGTACCCGGCGTTGGCCGAGTCGCTCGTCTTCTTGGAGCCGCTGTTCGCGGCCACGAGGCCGATCGTGGCCACGCCCAGCACGAGGAAGCCGACGACCAGCGCGGCCACCAGGGGGCCCTTGCTCTTCTGCCGCGGCAGCGGCGGGTACGGCATCGGGGCCGGGCCCCAGCCCTGGGGCGGTCCGGGCGGCGGGCCCCAGTTGACCGGCGGCGGCTGCGGCGGGGCCATGGGCGGCATCTGCCGCGGGGTCATCGGCGGCGGCATGGCGGGCGCCTGCCCGGGCCAGGACGGCGGTGGCGGCGGCTGCTGGGCGGGCCACTGCTGGGGCTGTTGTGGGTGGAGGGGGGCGGGCATCGGCGGCGGCCCAACCGGTCGTGGCGGCGGCCAGCCACCCGGCGGCGGTGGTTGCGTCATCGCTGGTGGTCCCCCATATCGCGGATGCCCGAATCAGCACAAGAGCTTAGGGGAACTCCGCTATTCTCCGCGGCCGTGTTGAAAAACTGGGGAGCGGCGGCCATCTGCGCGGTCGCGCTGTGCGCGGGCCTGGGCACGGCGACGGCGCAGCCGAGCGACACGGCCGGACTGCCCGGGACGGTCGGCGCGGACGTGCGGCTCAAACTGGAGCGCGACGGCAGGCTGACCGTGACCGAGGTGGTCACCGTTCCCGAGGGCAGGACCGCGACGCGGGTCGTCCCGCTGCGCGTGCCGGTCTCCGCGGATCGCGAACGGGTGTTCCAGGTCGGCGACGCGGCGGTGGACGGCAACGGCACGGCCACGGCATCCGACGACGAGCTCACGATCGCACTCCAAGCGGGCACGTCCACCGTCAAGTACTCCGTGGTCGGCGCCGTCGCCAAGATCGGCGACACGCTGGAGCTGCGCTGGCAGCCCGCGAGCGGCTGGGACACCCCGCTCGACTCGGTGAAGGCCTCCGTGATCACGCCGGACGCGCCGCGGTCGGTGAACTGCCTGGCCGGCGAGCCGGGCACGTCCAAGCCGTGCACCAGCGCGGACCTGGGCGACGGGCGCGGCGTGCGGGTGACCGAGATCGGCCTGGCCGCCGGCGAGCGGGTCGACGTGACGGTCGGGTTGGAGGAGGGCGCGGCTCCCGCCAACGCGCGCGTGGAGGAGTCGTCCGGGCTGGCGGCGGCGTTCGCGTTGACCCCCCTCACCGGCGCCGGGCTCGGTGGGCTCGTCGTGCTGCTGCTGGGCGGCGGGTTGTTGTTGTGGTACCTCCGCGGCCGTGACGCGCGGGCGCTGGCCGGTGAGGTCGGGCCGGTGAACGTGCTGGTCAGCGACGGTTCCGGGCGGGTGGCGTTTGCCTCGCCGGACGGCGTGCTGCCCGGCCAGGTGGGGACCGTGGTGGACGAGCACGTGGACGTGGTCGACGTGACCGCGACGATCGTGGACCTCGCGGTGCGCAACTACGTCTGGATCGAAGAGGTCGACGGGCACGACTGGCGGTTCGTGCGGCGCAACCCGGCCGACCCGGCGCTGTCGGCGTACGAACGCGCGGTGTACGAGGCGTTGTTGCCCGACGGTGTGGACGCGGTGTCGCTGTCGGAGCTGCGCGGCAGGCGGATCGACCTGTCTCGCGTGCGGGACGCGCTGTACGCGGACGTGGTGGCGAAGAACTGGTTCGCGCGCAGACCGGACGCGGAGCGCAACCTGTGGTGGTGGGCCGGTGTCGGGGTCGCGGTGCTGGGCGCGGTGCTGACGGTGGTGTTGGCGCTGGTCGGCGGGGCGGCGTTGTTCGGGCTGGTGGTCGTGGTCGCGGGGGTGGCGTTGGCGGTGGGCGCGCGCACCATGCCCGCTCGGACCAAGCGCGGCAGCGTGTTGTTGGAGCACGTGCGCGGGTTGCGCGGGTACCTGCACACGGCGACGCCTCAGGACATCCCGGAGTCCGATCGGGAGATGGTGTTCTCGCGGTCGTTGCCGTACGCGGTGGTGCTGGGGGAGACCGAGCGGTGGCTGGCCACGTTCGCCGGCACGCGGCCGGGGCTGTACTGGTTCGGCGAGGCGGAGCAGGGCGGTGACCTGCGGCGGTTCGCGCAGCGGTTCCCGGCGTTCCTGGGCGCGGTGGACGGCGTGCTGGCGCAGGCGGGTCACCTGCGGTCGCTGCGGGGCTGACGTTCACCCGAAAGTGATCTTGCACATCTCGAACACAGGTTCGACACTGGAGTCATCCCCGAACCAGACTCGCGGGCGGCGGGCGAAGGTCCACGGGGGTAGAGGCCGCGGCCGACCCGGTGTCCACACGCGCCGGCTCCACCGGGTGGGCGGCCTGCTGAGACAGGTGGTGGTCCGGACCGGCGCGGGCGCGTGCCCGGCTCCGGATCGTCGGTCGAGTCGCTGGTGAGCCGGTCGGAACCCGGTCGGTTCGCGCTGGGCGTAGCGGGATGCTTCGGTGGGTGGGCGACCATCGAGCCCGGCGGTGGTGTGAACCCGTAGGCTGCGTTCATGGCGCTACCCGAACTGCACAGGTTCACGCTTCCCAACGGTCTGCGGGTGGTGCTCGCACCCGACCGCAGCGCCCCGGTCGTCGGGGTGAGCGTGCACTACGACGTGGGTTTCCGCTCCGAGCCCGAGGGGCGGACGGGGTTCGCCCACCTCTTCGAGCACCTCATGTTCCAGGGCAGCGAGAGCCTGGAGAAGCTGGCCCACTTCCGGCACGTGCAGTCCTCGGGCGGCACGTTCAACGGGTCGACCCACCCCGACTACACCGACTACTACGAAGTGCTGCCGTCGGCGGCGCTGGAGCGGGCTCTGTTCCTCGAGGCGGACCGCATGCGGGCGCCGAAGATCACCGAGGAGAACCTGCGCAACCAGATCGACGTCGTGAAGGAGGAGATCAGGCTCAACGTGCTCAACCGACCGTACGGCGGGTTCCCCTGGATCCTCCTGCCGCCGGTCCTGTTCCAGACCTTCCCCAACGCGCACAACGGCTACGGCGACTTCACCGATCTCGAGAACGCCACCGTGGACGATTGCGCCGCGTTCTTCGACACCTACTACGCGCCGGGCAACGCCGTGCTGACGGTGGCGGGCGACTTCGACCCCGAGGGGGCGAAGGCGCTCGTCGAGAAGCACTTCGGTGACGTGCCCGCCCGTCCGGTGCCGGCCCGGCCGTCGTTCGCCGAGGCCGCGCCGAAGGGCGAGCTGCGGGCCGAGCACACCGACAAGCACGCGCCGATGCCCGCCATCGCCGTGGGCTACCGCATCCCGGACCCGGTGAACGAGGTCGACGGCTACCTCGCGTACCTGGTCCTGGCCGGTGTGCTCACCGACGGCGACGGGTCGCGGCTGCAGCAGCGGCTGGTGCACCGCGACGCGATCGTGGTCGACGTCGGCGCCGGGTGCGGTCTGTTCGGGCCGCTGGAGGCGCGCGACCCCGACACGTTCAGCATCACCGCGATCCACCCGGCGGAGGTCACCTCCGAGCAGGTGCTCGCGGCGGTGGACGAGGAGCTGCTGCGGTTGGCCGAGGAAGGGCCGACGGAGCAGGAGCTGGCGAAGGTCACCGCCCGCTGGGTGTCGACCATGCACCGCGAGCACGACCGGCTCACCAGCCGGACCCTGGGGCTCGGGTCGGCCGAGCTGCTGTTCGGGCGGGCGGAGCTGCTGTACGAGCTGCCGGAGAAGCTGGCCGGCATCACCACCGACGAGGTCGCCGCGGCGGCCAAGGCGTTGCGGCCCGACTCGCGCGCCGTCCTGATCCTCAACCCCGCCGACGGAGGTACCGAGTGAGCGCCCCGACCAAGCACCGCAGCGCCGACGAGATCGGTCGTACGGAGCTAGGGCCTCGCCCGTTCCCGGAGCTGGGCGAGCAGCGGGCGGCGGCGGACCTGGACACGGTCGACACCACGCTGGCCAACGGCCTGCGGGTGCTGGCCGTGCGCCGGGACTCGGTGCCGCTGGTGGAGGTGCGGCTGCGGATCCCGTTCGGCGACCCGGCGGCGAGCAGCGTCGGCTCGACGCACGCGGCCCGGGCCGAGGTGCTGGCGAACACGATCCTGACCGGCACCGCCACCCGCAGCCGGGTGGACGTGGACACCGAGCTGGCCCTGGTCGGCGGCGAGCTGGACGCGGTGGTCGACCCGGAGCGGCTGGCGTTCTCGGGCAACGCGCTGGTGTCCGGTTTCGAGACCGTGCTGGACGTGCTGCGGGACGTGCTGACCGGCGCGACCTACCCGGCCGACGAGGTCGAGCGGGAACGCGCGCGGTTGGTGGAGCGGATCCGGTTGGCGCGGTCGCAGCCGAACGTGATCGCGCGGGAGGCGTTGCAGCGCCACCTGTACGGCGACCACCCGTTCGCCAAGGAGATGCCCGAGGCGGACGAGGTCGAGGCGGTGACGCGGGACGACGTGCTGGCGCTGCACTCGTCGGCCGTGCTGCCGCGCGGTTCGGTGATCGTCGTGGTGGGCGACGTGGCGCCGGACGCGGCGGTGCGCGCGGTCGAGGGCGCGCTGGGCGGGTGGACCGGCGAGGGCACTGCGGTGTCGTTGTCGCCGCTGCCGCCCGTGCGGGGTGGTGACGTGCTGTTCGTGCACCGTCCCGGCGCCGTGCAGTCCCAGATCCGGCTCGCCGGGCGCGGGCTGGAGCGCACCGACGACCGGTACCCGGCGTTGCAGCTGGCGAACCTGGTGTTCGGCGGGTTCTTCTCGTCCCGGCTGGTGGAGAACATCCGCGAGGACAAGGGCTACACCTACAGCGCGCGGTCGCACCCGGAGTTCACGCCGGGCGGCGCGACGCTGCTGGTGGACGCCGACACCGCGAGCGAGGTGACCGCGGCGGCGCTGCTCGAGACCCGGTACGAGCTGGGCCGGCTCGGTCTGGTGCCGCCGACGGAGTCCGAGGTGGACACCGCGCGCCGGTACGCGATCGGGTCGCTGCTGACCGCGACGTCGTCGCAGGGCGGGCTGGCGTCGTTCCTGGTGAACCTCGCCGGGCTCGGGCTGGACGTCGAGTGGTTCACCGGGCACCCCGGCCGGCTGGCGGCGGTCACCGTGGAGCAGGTCACCGAGGTGGCGTTGGAGTTCTTCGCGCCGACGTCGTTCACCGGCGTGCTGGTCGGTGACGCGGACACGTTGACCCCGCAGCTGCGGGCGTTGGGCGGCGTGACCCTGCCGTGAGCTTCGAGTTGGTGGAACTGCCCGCCCTGTCGCGGTTCACGGTGGATCGGCGCGAGCCGTTGCGCGGCGACGCGGAGCAGCTCGCGCTGCTGTGGCCGAAGGCGCGCGTCCTCACCGTGGACGCGCACGGCCGCACGTTGGTGGCCGACCAGGCCTCGCGCCTGGTCGACCGCCCCGCCACCGAGTTCGGCGACGGTCCGCCGGACACGGCGGTGCTGCTCGGCGAGCAGGACGGCGTGGCGTACTGGGCGGTTCCGCTGACCGAGGACGAGACGGACGTCCGCGCGCCCTCCGGCCGGGCGTGGGTCCGGCCGGAGCTGACGGACGAGCCGCAGTGGCTCGACCTGCGGGCGTGCGGCGCGTTGTTGGACGACACCGGCGCGGGCCTGTTCACGTCGGCGGTGGCGTTGTTCCACTGGCACCGGTCGGCGAAGTTCTGCGCGGTGTGCGGCGGGACGACCGAGTCGATCAAGGCCGGGTGGGCTCGGGTCTGCGAGCAGTGCGGGCGCGAGGAGTACCCGCGCACGGACGCGGCCGTGATCTGCCTGGTGCACGACGGCGCGGACCAGGTGCTGCTCGCCCGCGGCGAGGGGTGGCCCGAGGGGCGGTACTCGGTGCTGGCCGGGTTCGTCGAGGCGGGCGAGTCGCTGGAGGCGTGCGTGGCGCGGGAGATCGAGGAGGAGGTCGGCGTCGAGGTCGTCGGCATCCGCTACCTCGGCAGCCAGCCGTGGCCGTTCCCGCGGTCGTTGATGGTGGGGTTCGAGGCGGTGGCCGACCCGACCGAGCCGCTGCGGCTCGCGGACGGTGAGATCGCACAGGCCCGGTGGGTGAGCCGGGCCGACGTGCGGCAGGCGCTCGCCGAGCCGGGCAGCGTGCCCGACCTGCTGCTCGCGCCGGGCGCCTCCATCGCCTACCGGATGATCCAGTCCTGGGTGGCGGCTGGCTGACCCGGTCCCACCCCACCGCCACGCCGCCCGCCGGTCAGCCCGGCAAGCGCAGGTCAGGCAGATAGGCGCAGGCCAGGCAGGCAAGCGCAGGCCAGGCAGGCAAGCGCGGGTCAGGCGGGCGCGGGTCCGGCTGGCACCTGTTGGGCTGGCGTAGTCGGGCGAGCGGCAGAGGGCGGCTGGCGGGCGGGCGCAGGGCGGGCCGGTGGAGGTTGGGCCCGCGCAGGGTGGCCGGCGCGGGTCGGGCGGTTCGGTGCAGGTCGGTGGGTCAGGCGGGCTGGAGCAGGGCGGGCCAGGGCAGTAGGCGCACGAAGTCCGCGTACCGGGTCCAGGTGATCTCCGGCAGTTCGGCGTGCAGTCGGCGCAGGTCGATGTCGGTGCCCACCTCGGTGAAGTAGCCGAACATCGCCGCGAGGTCCGCGGAGTACCGGGCCACCACCTCCAACGGCGGGCAGTGGTGGTGGATCGGGTGACCGGTGGCCCTGGTCAGGGCCTCCGCCATGTCCGCCGGGGTGAGGGCCTCGCCGGCCAGGTCCAGGCGCCTGCCCGCGAACCGGTCGGGTTGCTCCAAGGCCAGCACGGCGACGGCGGCGATGTCCCGGACGGCGACCAGGTGCAGCGGGCGGTCGGAGGGCATGGGCAGGTAGAACGTGCCCTCGCGCAGGCCGCGCAACGTCCACTCGCCGAACTTGTCGTCGATGAACGCCGCCGGCCCGAGGATCGTCCACCGCGATCCGGCGGTGACCAGGTGCTCCTCGATGCGCTGCTTGCTGTCGAAGTGCGGGATGCCGGTGCGGCGGTCGGCGTTGGACGCCGAGGTGAACACGATGTGCTCCACGTCCCGCGCCGCGTCGACCACCGCGATGCCGTGACGGGTCTCGCCGCCCGGGTCGCTGCCGAACGGCGTCGTCACGACGAAGACCGCGCGGACGCCGCGCAGGGCCGCGCGAAGAGACGCGGGATCGTCGAAGTCACCGTGCGCGAGTTCGGCGCCGAGTCGGCGAAGTCCTTGCGCCGCAACGCTGTGCGGTGCGCGGGTGAGGGCGCGGACGCGGTGGCCGCGGGCCAGGAGAGCGCGGGTCACGGCTCCGCCCTGGGCCCCGGTCGCACCGGTGACGAGTGTGAGTTCCATGAGCAAAGGTTGACTCTGAAAGTGTTCGCCGGTCAAGCGAGTTTGCTAGAGTGCGACCGTGAGCCGACGCGAGCCGAGCGACGCCCTGCTGGCGTGGCTGTACGTCCAGCAGGGCGTGGACGCCGTGCGGGTCGCCGTGGAACGGCGGATCGAGGCCGTCGCCGGGTGCTCGCTGCTGGAGCACGAGGCGCTGTACCGGATCCACATGAACGGCCGGCTGCTCATGTCCGAGCTGTCCGACCTGCTCGCGGTCAGCCCGAGCGGCGTCACGCGACTGGTCGAACGGCTGGTGCGGCGCGGCTGGGTCGTGCGCGAGCAGCCGCCGGACAACCGCCGGGTCGTCCACGCCGTGCTGACCGACGCCGGGCGGCAGGTGCTGGCGGCCACGAGCGCCCCCGCGTACCGGGACGCGGTCGCCGAGGAATTCGCCGCGCCGCTGAGTGACCGCGACGTCGCCGATCTTCAGCGCATCGGGCGGAAACTACTGGAAGCGCACGGCAAATGGGACGCCAAGCGGTTCGCGACCGACTAACGTCGGGACGTCTGCGCGCCCGTGTGGCGGCCGTGGTCCAACTCGCCCGATGGGGGTCGCCGTGCACCGCAAGCTGACCGTGCGCGACCTGCGTGCCGGCAACCGGGCGCGGGTGTTGCGCGCGCTGTACTTCGACCAACCGCGCAGCCGGCAGGAACTCGCGGGCGCCACCGGGCTCAGCCAGGCGTCGGTCAGCAACGTCGTCGCCGAGCTCATGACCGACGGCGTCGTGGTGGAGGCCGGGCAGGTCGACTCGGACGGCGGGCGACCTCGCGTGCTGCTGCGCGTCGACCCGGCGCACGCGGCGGTGGTGGGTGTCGACGTCGGCGAGACGCACGTGCTGGTCGAGGTGTTCGACCTGACGCTGCAACGGCTGGCGGAGGCGACGTTCCCGATGGAGCCGGACGTCCACTCGGTCGACGACGTGGCGCGGCGGGTCCTCGAAGGGCTCGACCGGTGCCTCGCCGTCAGCGGGGTCGGCGACGTGCTCGGCGTCGGCATCGGCGTGCCGGGGCAGGTCGAGCACGGGCTGGTGTACGCGCAGACCGTCGGCTGGCGGGGCGTCGCGCTGGAACAGCTGCTGCGGACCGGGACCGACCTGCCGTTGTTCCTGGACAACGGCGCGAACACGTTGGGGCAGGCGGAGGTCTGGTTCGGCGCGGGCCGCGGCACGGGTGACGCGGTGGTCGCGTTGATCGGGTCGGGCGTCGGCGCGAGCGTCATCACCGGCGGCGTGCTGTACCGCGGTTCGTCGGGCGGCGCGGGGGAGTGGGGCCACACCACGGTCGCGCTGGACGGCCGCCCGTGCCGCTGCGGCGCGCACGGGTGCCTGGAGGCGTACATCGGCGCGTCGGCCGTGGTGCAGCGGTACCGCGCGGTGAAGGCGGACGTGCCCGCCGAGCAGGAGGCGGCGTTGGCGGCGCTGGTCGCGGACGGTTCGCGGGCGGCGCGCGACGTCCTCGCCGAGACCGCCCGGTACGCGGGCCTCGGCATCGCCAACCTGATCAACCTGTTCAACCCGTCCCAGGTGATCGTCGGCGGCTGGGCCGGGCTCCTGCTCGGCGAGCGGATCCTGGACGACGTCCGCGCCCAGGCCTCCCGCCACGCCCTGCACCGACCGTTCGAGCAGGCGTCGATCACCCTGTGCGAACTGGGCCCGGAGTCGGTCGCGCTCGGCGCGGCGACGCTACCGGTGGCCCAGTTCCTGGCCGCGGGTGGTGTGCGCCGCCGCACCCCCAGTCACGTGGTCTGACGACGGCGCTCGCACCGGTCAGGCGGCGTGCTGGTACGCCGGGTACGTGAGGTAACCCGCGTCGCCGCCCTGGTAGTACGTGTCGACGTCGACGGGCGCGATCGGCAGGTTGGCGCGGAGCCGTTCCACCAGGTCGGGGTTGGCGATGAAGGCGCGGCCGAAGCTGATCAGCTCCGCGCCCAGGCCGAGCCAGTGGTCGGCGGCGGCCCGGTCGGCCTGCTTCGGGCCCATCGGGACCACCGGGTTCATGATCAGGGTGCCCGGCCACGCGCGGCGCAGCCCGATCAGCACCTCCTCGTCGGCGGTCGCCTCCAGGTGCACGTAGGCGAGGTCGAAGCGGGCGAGCTCGGCGAGCAGGGCCGCGTACAGCTCCGGCACCTCGGTCTCCTCGACGCCCCAGAACGTGGCCCCGGGCGAGAGCCTGATCGCGGTGCGCTCCGCGCCGACGGCGTCCACCGTGGCCTCGACCGCCTCGACGGCGAACCGGATGCGGTGGGTGATCGGGCCGCCGTAGCGGTCGGTGCGCAGGTTGGCGTTGGACGACAGGAACTGCGAGATCAGGTAGCCGTTCGCGCCGTGCAGCTCGACGCCGTCGAACCCGGCGTCGACGGCGCGCCGCGCGGCCTCGGCGTACGAACGGGCGTGCTCGGGCACCTCGGCGGTCTCCAGGGCGCGGGGCACCGGCGCGGGTTGTGGCCCGTTCGGGGTGAACACGTCGCCCACGGCGGCGACGGCGGACGGTCCGACCGGCTGGAAACCGGTGGTATCGGGGTGCGAGACCCGGCCGCCGTGCATGAGCTGGGCGAAGATGCGTCCGCCGTTGACGTGCACGGCGTCGGTGACGGGCCGCCAGGCGGCCACCTGCTCGTCGGTGTGCAGGCCCGGCGTGCCCGGGTTGGACTGCCCGATCAGGCTGGGCTGCACGCCCTCGGAGACGATCAACCCGGCTGTGGCGCGCTGGGCGTAGTAGGTCGCCATGGACGGGGTCGCGAGACCGCCGGCCGCGGCCCGGACCCGGGTCATCGGCGCCATCACGACCCGGTTGGGCAGGTCCAGACCGCCGAGGCGGTAGCGGTCGAACAGCGTGATCATGCCGGAACTCCTTCGTACTGGTCGAGGGCCGCGACGGGCCCGACCGGTACGCTAAAACCTGACATCAACGTGAGAGGCAAGTCGTGCGGCCGGTGTCACAGTCGGGAGGGTCGGATGCGGATCGGTGATCTCGCGGCGCGGGCCGGGGTCAGTGTCCGTTCGCTGCGGTACTACGAGGAGCAGGGACTGCTCAGCAGCACGCGCAGCGCGGGCGGGCAGCGGCAGTACACGGAGGCCGACGTCGAGCGGGTCGCCTTCGTCCAGCGCCTGTACGCGGCCGGGCTGTCCAGCCGCACGATCATCGAGCTGCTGCCGTGCGTCGACTCGCCCAGCGACGAGAACTCCGACGCCGCGATGGAGCGCATGGCCGACGAACGCGACCGGCTCTCCGCGCACATCGACGAGCTCCTGCGCACCCGTGACGCGCTCGACGCCCTGATGGCCGCGGCCCAGGCCTACCGCGACGCCCGTCGGGTCCCCGCCTGACGTCCTAGGGGTCGACCCGGTCGAGCGCCGCGCCGTCCCACGTGGTCTGCGTGCACGCCACGCCGCGCCCGTTCTTGGGGCGCAGCACGTCGTAGATGTGCATGCGCGGGATCTTGTCGGACACGCCCCAGCCGCTGGGCCAGGTGATCACCCAGTCCATGTCGAGGTCGACGAGCAGGCCGAGCATGCGTGCGATCGTCGGGTCGTCGAGCCGCTCGAACGCCTCGTCCAGCAGCACCAGCCGCAACGGCGAGAACTCGCCGCTCACCGCGTCGTAGAACGACGCCGCCGCGGCGAACAGCGTCACGTACGAGATGAGCCGCGTCTCGCCGGACGACAGCTGCCGCAGCCTGCGTTCCCGCGGGTTGCCGTCCGGGCCGGTGTCGGCGACCGTGACGGTGAACTGGTGCCACGTCCGGTAGTCCAGGGCGCGGGACAGGATCTCGGCGTAGTTGCCGGTGTGCGCGTCGCGTTCGGCCTCGATGCGTTCGGTGAACACGCGGCGCAGCGTGGCGTCCTGCTCGGGATCGCGTTCCGCGTAGGGGAGGCGGACCAGCGCCAACGCGTCGCGCGTCTCCTCCTCCAGCGCCGACGACGGCTTCCACGCCAGCTTCACGTGCACGCCCTGGCTGGAGCGGGCCTTGCCGAGCACCTCGTTCATCCGCTTGCACAGGTCCTCGGCGACGGCGATCTGCCCGCGCAGCCACTCGGCCAGGTCGCGGATCAGGTAGTCGGCGAAGATGTTCTGGTACTGCTCGTCGAGGAAACCGCGCTGTTCGGCCAGTTTCGCGGTCACCTGCCGGGCGGCGACGGCGACCGGGCGGGCGCCCTCCTCGCCGGTGACGGTGACGGTGAGCAGGCCGACGTGCTGCTCGGCGGCGATGTCGTGGCTGCCGGCCAGCGACGTCTGGAGCGCCTGGAGCTTGGTGATCACCGTGGCCTCGCCCGCGCCGCGCCGGTCGGACGCCGCCAGGGCCGTGCGGACCGACGTGACGTCGTCCGGGGTGTCGGGCAGTGCGGCGACGAGGATGCCGGGCGCCTGCACGGTGGCCTTGAAGTGCTCGGTCGCGCGGGTCAGGGCGTCGCGGGCGGTGGCGAGCTGTTCGGCCGACGTCTCCAGTTGGGCGTTCAGCTTCGCGGCCTGCTCGCGTGCCGACGTGACTTGTTCGCGCACGCTCTTGAGCTCGTCGCGCATCTCGCGCCGTGAACGCTCCAAAGTGGACAGTTGGTCCGCGATTTCCCTTGCCTCGCCGCCGATCGCGTCGGTCAGCTCGGCCAACGTGGACGCCTGCGACGCGTAGTCGACGCACCGCGCCTCCGCGTCCGCCTCCGCCGCGGCCCGATCGTCGACGGCCGCGTGGTACCGGTGCGCCGCGTCGGTCAGGTCGGCCACCGTGCCGCGGCACTGGCGGCGCAGGACGTCGCCCAACCGGTCGGCCGTGCGCTGCGCCTCGGCCGCCGCCTGCTGGGCCTGGTGCAGGCCGTCGGTGGTGGCGGGCAGGCCCGCGTCGCCGGCCTGGCGCACGACTTCGGCGGCGGCGGCTTCGCCACGCGCCTGGGCGGTGGCGAGCTCGTCGCGCAGCTCCTCCGCGCGGCGGGCGGCGCGGTCGGCGGATTCCTGGGCGGCCTGGAGGCGGCCGTGGCGGGCGACCAGCTCGCGGTCGGCCGGGAAGCGGTCGAGGTGGGCCTCCCACTGCTCGACCAGGCCGTGCGCGGCGGCCAGGTCGGCTTCCGCCACGCCGAGATCGGCGCGCAGGGTGGCCAGCTCGTCCTCGAGTTCCGCGATCCGGCGCTGGCGGGCGGCTTCGCGGGCGCCCGCGCCGATGAACTCCGCCGCGTCCTTGTGCCACGCGCCGGTCAGCACGCCCGCCTGCCAGCGGCCGTCCGGGGACACCGCGAACGCGGCGCCGGCCGGGGCCAGGGTCCGCAGGGACACCGAGGCGAGCAGCTCCGCCACCACCGCGGCCGGGACCGGTGAGGCCGGCTCGACGGCCGGGATCAGCACCGTGGCCAGGGACGGGCCGTCGACCGGGGTGCCGGGGACGGCCAGCACGTCCGGTGCGGGTGCGGCCGGGGTGGCGGTGGGGTCTGCGGCAGGTGCGGTGGGTGCGGGGTCGGTCGGGGCGGCGGTCGCGTCGGGTTCGGCTGCGGGCTGGGGTGCGAGGTGGGCGGTGGCTGGGGGGTGGGTCGGGTTGGTGAGGTGGGCCGAGGCGGTGGGGTGGGCCGGGTCGGGGACGTCGGCTGGGTCGGGGAGGTCGGCTGGGGTGGTGGGGGCGGCTGGGTCGGGGCGGTCGGGGCGGTCGGGGGTGGTTTCGGCGGGTCCGCTGGTTTTCAACCGAGTGGTGGTAACAGTGTTTCCGTACATGTTCGGGGCAGGTTCACCCGTTTGTGTTACCCAGGCGTCCAGGAGGCCGGACGCTTCCAGGGCTGCTTCCAGGCCCGCTCGGGAGCGGTCGTCGATGGTGGGGTGGAAGTCGACCAGGCGGTAGAAGGGGGCGCCGGTGGTCTGGTCCCGGTCGGACGCGGTGAAGCGGCCTCGGGTCGGGGTTTGGGCCGTTCCGGAACGCAGGCGCGACAGTTCGGCGTCCCGGCCGTTGATCGACGTGACCAGGTCGGCCCGGCGTCCGGCGGACCGATGCGCGTCGTCCCTGGCGGCGGTGACCAGGGGACCCACCCACTCGCGGGCGGTGGTGGTCAGGGTGCGGGCGGTGGCCGGGTCGACGGAGGTCGGCAGTGGGAGGGGTGAGTCCGGGTGGCAGGTGGCCAGGGGGCCGGAGGTGCGCCACGACTCGACGTCGGCCAACCACCCCTGGGCGACCTCGGCCAGTTCCTGCGCCTCCTGGTTGCGCAACGCCGCCGCCTCGGTCGCCGCGTGCTGCGCGTCCCGCGCCGTCTGCCGCAGCGCCTCCACCTTCCGCTGCGCCGCATCCAGCTCGGCCGCCCGCGCCGCCAGCGCCAACGCCAACGCACCGCGCTGCCGCGCCGCCGAAGCGATCTCCGACGTCCGCGCCGCCACCTCCGCCAACGTCCCCTCGTCGACGGACGCCGAAGGCGGCACGCGGCGTTCGATCGGCAGCGGCTCGGCTTCCGGGTCCGGCTTGGCCCGCACCGACTCCGTGCGCACGACCGCGTCCGAACTCGACACCCGCGGCACGTCCGGCACGGTGTCCGCGGGGAGACCGGCCACGCGCAGGTGGTGGCGCAGCGGCTCGACCAGCTCCTGAGCCGAACCCAGGTCCTCGGCCAACCGCCGCAGCAGCCGCAGCACGCCGTCGACCGCGCCGTCCTCCTGCACCCGCTGCTTGTTCGCCATGTCCAGCGCCGCCACCGCCGACGAACGCTTCTCCGCCACCAGCTTCTCGCGCGTCTGCAAGTCCTGGAGGTCGCGGAACGCCGGCAGCTCCTTCAGCGCGCCGATGGTCTCCTCGGCCTGCTGCTCACCGGCCTCCAACGACGCCACCGAGTGCTCCGCCGCCGCACGCGCCGCCAGCGCCTCCTCCAACGACGCCGCCAGCCGGGCCGACGCGCGCTCCAGCTTCCGCACCCCGTCCTCGGCGCCGCCCAACCGCTCCGCCGCCGCGCGCAGCCCGCCGAACGCGTAGTCCGAGTAGGTCTTCAAGAACGTGCCCAGCGCCGCGTCCGCCGACGACAGCCGCGTGATGTTCTCCCGGATCGACTCCAGGTCGTCGAACGACGTCGCCAGCTGCTCGACCATCGCCTGGTCCAGCGGCGGCAGCGCGTCGGACAGGATCTGCTCCAGCTGCCCTTCCAGCACCTTCAACCCGACGTCCGGGTTGCGCAGCGTCCGCTGCAGGTGCAGCAGGTCGCCGTACCGGGGCGCGGGCACGCCGTACACGGTCTCGGCCACGCGCGCCCGGAACGCCGCCTCCTCCAGCACGCAGTCCGCGCCGATCAGGTCGCGCAACTGCGCGGGTCCCAGCGGCGTGCGGTCCGCGCCGACCAACGTCAGCCCGTGTCCCACCCGCGACGAGGTGATGAACCGCCACGAGTCGGTGATCGCCTGCGAGGTCTTGGACGCCTTCACGCCCAGCCCGCAGGTCAGGTACTCCCCGGCACCGCGCGTCAGCTCGACCCACGCGTACCCGATCCGGTTCGGCCCGCCGTCGTAATCATCGAGCATGAGCCGCCGCAGCGACACCGTGTCGAAGCCCTTGGAGCCGACCTGCCGCAGGTCGCCGTCCAGGCACAGCGGCAGCAGCAGCTCCAGCGTGCGCGACTTGCCGGACCCGTTGGTGCCCTGGAAGATCGCGCGCCCACCCGAGAAGTCGAACGTCTGCTCGGTGTACTGCCAGATGTTGACGATGCCGCCCCTGTGCAGCCGCCACCTGTTCACGCGGTCTCCTCATCGAACAACGACCAGCTGGGCACGTCCGGCACGACCACCGGCTCCACTTCACGTTCGGGGTCGCCGTCGGGCGAGGGCAGCCACCGGTGCGCGGCGGCGTTGAGCAGCCACCCGTCCTCCGAGGCGACCGCCAACCCCATGCGGCGCAACAGCTCCAGCACCTCGTCGACCAGGCGGTCCAGGTCTTCGGTGAACTGCTTGGACCACGTGGTCGGGTAGTCCTCCACCAGCCGCGAGCACACCGACCGCAGCTCGCCCCGGTCCACGGCGTGCCGCCCGTCGGAGCGCGGTTCGCCCTCCAGCAGCTCCGGCAGCGCCAGCAACGCGATCCGCGCCACCGTGGACGTGCCGGGGAAGTACAGGTCGGTCAGGTAGTCCTCGGGATCGGCCGCGAGCACGCCCTCGACCCGGCACTCGGTGCGCAGGCCGAAGCACGTCTCCAGCACCGCGGACTCCTTGCGCTGGTTGCGCCGCAACCACTCCGCCTGCTCCGGCGGCAGGTCCGCGTACAGCACCACGGGGTTCTCCACCAGCTTGCGCCGCACCGCGTGCTCGACGCCGCGCGGACCGGGCCGGGCCGCCAGCTCCACCAGCCGTGACGGCGACGACGCCTCCGCGACCGGCCCGGTCAGCAGCTGCCCGAGCAGGTCGGTGTCGATGGTGATCAACGCCTCGGCCTGCACGTCCACCGTGCCCTCGGTCTCGTGCAGCACGCCGAGCGACACCAGGTGCCGCAACGCCGCCGTCAGCGCCCGCCGGTCCGCCACGTCGTCCACCACGGTCAGCCCGGCCTCCACCGCCGCCGCACGGATGTCCGCCACCAGCCGCGACAGCAGCGCCTGCCGCCCGATCCCGGTCAGCACCGCCATGGTCAGCGCCACGTACGCGTACCCGCGCGGCGACATGCCGAGCACGCCGCGCGAGTCGTCGGCGCCCGGACCCGCCTTGTAGAGCCGCGCGAACCGCCGTTCCACCACGAGCCGGTAGCCCAGCTGCCGGGCGAACAGGTCCTGCAACGCCGCCCGGTGCCGGTAGACCAGCGTCAACAGCTCGCCGTCCGGCCCGTCGGCGCGCAGCAGCGGTCGCCGCAGCAGGGTGCGGGCGCAGCGCACGACGTTCGCCGCGTCGATCTCGGAGAGGTCGTCGAACATCAGTCGAGCACCAACGTCGAGTCGTGCAGCGTCAACGTGCCCGCCGCCGAACGGATCCGCGTGGAACGCCCGGCGGCGTGCGAGACGGTCACGCGCAGCCCGCGCACCGGGTCGGTCGCCGAACCCGAGTCGGCCGCGGTGTCGCGCTGCGCCATCGCCAGGGTCAGCAGCTCGCACAGCACCTCGAGCGCCTCACCGGACAACGTCGTGGACGACAGCCGGGGAGCCGCCGCCGCCAGCTCGGCCACGGACGCCGCCCGCCGCTCGTCGGCCTCCCGCGCCTCGGCCAGCAGCGACTGCTCGGTCATCGGGTCGTCCAGGATCCGCGACGTCCGCCCGCGCGCGCCTCGATCGCCGCGGCTGCGCACGCTCACCTGCACGTCGACCACCGGCCCGTCGCGCCACGGCGTGCGCTCGTTGTCCCGGTCGTGCTCGGGCGCCGGCGACACGTGCCGCGCCGCGTACAGCCCGAACGCCGCCGCGTACAGCTCGTGCGCCTGCTCACGCGTGCCCGAGTCGAACCACCCGGCCAGCTTCAGCAGCTCGGCCCGCCGGCTCGGCAGCAGCCCGCCGCCGGACGTCGCCCGCTTCACGCTCGCCAGCAGCGACCCGATCGCGCGCGCCGTGGCCTCCCGCAACGCCGTCACCTGGCTCGGCCGCCCCGGCCGGTCGACGAACCAGTCGGTCAGGTCCTGCCAGTCCTCCGCGGACCGCCCGCGGGCCCGTTCGACCTGGTCGCCGAGGTCGGCGCGGCCCAGCAGGCGCAGCAGCTCGGACCGCGCGGAGGTGACCCGGGCCAGGGCGTCCGCGATGGCCGGCGTGTGCCGCAGCACGTCCTCCACGACCATCTGGATGTACTCGACCAGCAGGTTGCGGAACCCGGAGATCTCCTCCGGCGCGAGGTGGTGCCGCGTCACGACCTGACCCAGGTAGGCGTAGAAGTCGCGCACGGTCGCGGCCAGCTCGGCGTGCTGGAGGAACAGCGTGGTGACCTGCTCGGCCAGCACCTCGCGCGAGCGGGGCGCGCCGCTGATCAACGCCTCCGACATCGACTGCCCGAGCCGGTCCAGGCCGCGTTCCACGGCCGGCAGCAGCTCCCGCGACACCTCCCGCGCGCCCTCGGGCACGCGCAGCAGCTCGTCCACGTCGCGCTGCACCCGGACCGCGAGCTTGCTGACCTGGTAGCGGACGCTGCCGTGCTGGAACTCGGCGATGCTGGAGGCCACCACCTCGCGCCTGCCCTGCACCAGGTTGCCCCACTCGACCAGCTGCCGGAGCCGGTTGATCACGTTCTCGATGCGCGACTCGCCCGCCTCGACCCGGCCCTCCCGCTCGGCGCCCGCCAACGCGCCCGCGACCTCGCCCGCCGACAGGTCGGCCAGCAGCGTGGACGTGAACAACCGCATGATCGCCAGGTACGTGCGCTGGTGATCACGGGCGTCCAGGTACGCGTAGAGCTTGAGGCGGCCGGCTGGTTCCACGGTGCGCCACCCTAATGCGGCGGTCCGACACGTGCGGGCTACCGTGCCCGTGTGAGTCTGGGGCGCGCGGTGGGGTTGGTGCTGGGCGTGGCCGCTGACGCGGTGTTCGGCGACCCCGAGAGGTATCACCCGGTAGCGGGATTCGGTCGGGCGGCGGCGGCGCTGGAGCGCAAGCTGTACCGCGACCACCGGGCGGGCGGGGTGGCGCACACGGCGGTGCTCGTCGGCGGCACGGTCCTCGCCGGCCTCGCGGTCGAGCGGCTCGGCAGGCGCAGCCAGGTCTTCGAGGCCCTGAGCACGGCCGCCGCCACCTGGATCGTGCTCGGCGGGTCGTCGTTGGCCGACGAGGGCACCGCGATGGGCCGCGAGCTGGACGGCGGCGACCTCGAAGCGGCGCGCAATCGTTTGCCCAACCTGTGCGGGCGCGAGCCGCGCAAGCTCGACACGATGGGCCTGGCGAAGGCGACCGTCGAGTCCGTGGCGGAGAACACGTCCGACGCCGTGGTGGCCCCGCTGTTCTGGGGCGCGGTCGCGGGCGTGCCCGGCCTGCTCGGCTACCGCGCGGCGAACACGCTCGACGCCATGGTCGGCCACCGCAACGAGCGCTACCGCCGGTTCGGCTGGGCCGCCGCACGGCTGGACGACGTGGCGAACCTGCTGCCCTCGCGGCTGGCCGCGCTGCTCACGGCGGCGGGCGCGCCGGTCGTCGGCGGGTCCGCGGGCGAGGCGTGGCGGACCTGGCGGCGGGACGCGGCGGCGCACCCGAGCCCCAACGCGGGGCAGGTCGAGGCGGCGTTCGCGGGCGCGTTGGAGGTCCGGCTCGGCGGGCGCACGGTGTACGCGCACGGCGCGGAGGACCGGCCGGTGCTCGGGCACGGCCGCAACCCCGACGCGGGTCACGTGACGCGGGCGGTGGAGCTGTCGCGGGTGGTCGGCGCGTCGGCGGCGGCCGTGACCGCGCTCATCGCGCTGGCGCGGCCTCGTCTTCGGCGAGCTGTTCGGCGACGGACTTGCGCCTGACCTTCGCCTTGCCCGGCTCCTCGCCCAGCGCGCCGCCGGGCCGGATCTCGCGGACGGTGAAGTACAGCCAGCCGCCCAGCGCCATCGCACCGAACGCGATCCACTGCAACGCGTAGGAGAAGAACGGTCCCGCGTCGAGCTTCGGCAGCGGCAGGGACTCCTCGACACCGGGCTGGCCCTCGGTGAGCTGGAAGTAGCCCGGCCGCAGCTCGAGCCCCGCGGCCCGGCCGACCACGGCGGAGTTCACCGAGTACACCTGCCGGTGCGCGTCCTCCTGGAACGCCTCCCGGGTGTCCGACTCGTCCCGGCGGACCAGCGCCACCAGCGTCACCTCACCGGTCGGCACGGGCTTGAGGTCGGGCACCTTGATGCCGTTGACCGGCCGCACGTAACCCCGGTCGACCAGCACCGTCGGCCCGTCGGCCAGCCGGAACGGCGTCAGCACCTCGAACGCCGCCTCACCCTGCACGGTCCGCAGCCGGGCCACCGCCTGCCCCTCGGGCAGGTAGCGGCCGGTCAGCGTCACGCGCCGCCACTCCACCTCGGCGGCGGGCCGGTCGAGCAGCGTGGCGACCGGCACCGGGTCGGTGCGCAGGGACGACGTGACCGCGTTGTTCTGGGCGTCGCGCTCGGTGTCGCGGTCGAACTGCCACGGTGCCAGCAGCGTGAAGCACGCGCCCGCGAACACCCAGACCGCCAGCGTCAACGCCAGCCATCCGGGCTGCAACAGGAACCTCAACCGCACGTGACCACGGTAAGCCCTAGGCCGTTGTGACCTGCACCCGGTCGAAGCGGACGGTGGAGCCAGGGCCCGTCGGCGCCGCGACCATCACCCCGACCAGCACCTCGACCTCGGGCGGGAAGTACGCGAGCCGCAGCAGGGTCGTCGGCTCGGCGTCGCCGACGCCGTAGCGGACGGTCACCGCGTCGCCCTCGCGCACCGCCGCGATCGTCACCCGGTCGACGCGCCCGGCCGGCACCACCGACCAGTCGGAGAAGTCCCTGGTCACGACCGTGCTCACCTGGAACTCGTCGTCCACGAGCTCCACGCCCGCCTTGATCCAGTTGCGGTCGTCGAGCCACAGCGCGACGCCGGCCTGGTCGTACTGGGCGGCGTAGTCCGCGGTGAACGAGGCGGTGACGGTGAAGTCGCCGGTCAGCGGCGCGCCGAGGACGTGGCCGCTGTCGCGGTCGTAACCGTAGTGGGTGGTTCGCCAGAAGTCGGTCTCCGGGTCGCTGGTGACGGTGAGCCCGTCCCGGTCGCTCCACGTGCGCGGTTCGTTGAGCCAGCGCCAGTCGTCGCGGTCGAACGCCTTGATCCCCATCCGGTCATCCTGGCAGCGATCGCGCGGCCGACAAGGCCTGTTGGGCGTAGCCGCGGCCGAACAGCACGGCGTGCACGAGCACCGGGAACAGCTGGTGCAGCGGCACCCGTTCGCGCCACCCGTCGGCCAGCGGCGCGGCCTCGTCGTAGGCGGCGAGCACGCGGTCCAGGTGGGGGCAGCCGAACAGGGCGAGCATGGCCAGGTCGCTCTCCCGGTGGCCGCCGTGGGCGGCCGGGTCGATCAGCCAGGCGCGGCCGTCGGCGGCCCAGTGCACGTTGCCGTTCCACAGGTCGCCGTGCAGGCGGGCGGGCGGTTCGTCCGGAGCCTCGACCCGCACGCCCTCGATGGTCCGGGCCTCGGCGGCGGTCAACGCGCCCGCGTCCACCGCGAGCCGGGCGTAGCGGGCGATCCGGTGCTCGGCGAACCACTCGGCCCAGTCGTCGGACGGGACGTTGCGCATCGGCGCGAGGCCGATCGACGCCTCGGTCGGCCCGCCGGGCGGCGGCGCCCCGAACGCCGGGGCTCCGGTCGCGTGCAGCGCGGCGAGACGGCGGCCGAACTCCTCGGCGGCCGCGGGCGACGGCAGGCCGCGTTCCACCTGGTCCATCACCAGCCACTGCCCGCCGTGGCCGCGCACCCGCGGCACCGGCGGGCCCTCGGGCTCGGCCAGCCACTCCAGTGAAGCGGCCTCCGCCAGCAGGGCGTCCGGCTCGTCGTGCCGCTTCACGACCACCAGGTCGCCGTCGGCGAGGTCGACCTCCCACACGGTCCCGCCGAGCCGCCGGACCCCGGTGGCCGGCACCCCGGTCAGCTCCGCCGCCGCCTCCGCCGGTGTCACAGGCGTTCGCGCACCCACGTCAGCAGGCCCGGGACCGCGGCCTCCACCATCTCCACCACGCGGTCGAAGCCCGCCTTGTCGCCGTAGTACGGGTCGGGCACGTCCACGCCGTCCGCGTCGGGGTCGAACGAGCGCAGCAGCCGGACCCGCTCCGGGTCGCCGACCAGCCGCCGCAGCGCCCGCGCGTGCCCGCTGTCCAACGCCACCAGCAGGTCCGCGTCGAGGTGGTTGTCGTCGACCTGGGCGGCGCTGTGCTCGGTCGGGTAGCCGTTGTCGGCCAACGACTTCGCCGCCCGGGGGTCGGCCGGGTCGCCGACGTGCCACCCGCCGGTGCCCGCGCTGGTCACCTCCACAAGATCACCCAGGCCGGCCCGGCGCAGGTGCTCGCGGAATATGATCGCGGCCACGGGGGAACGGCAGATGTTGCCGGTGCAGATGAACGAGACGGTCAGCGTCACGGCAGGGGAGTCTGCCAGGTGGAGCGCTCCGCGACCGCTCGCTTTGGGGGTCTTGGGCATGTCCGGGGTCGTGGTCGGTGTCGTCGTGGTGCTCGTGGTCCTGGCGACCGCCGGGGCGGTGGTGGCGGTGCGCCGCCGGTCGTGGCCGGAGACGCCCGCGTTCGCCCGACCACGGCCCGTGACCTCGCCCGGCGGACCGGCGCCCGACCCGAACGCCGGATTCTTCACCCACCGCCGATTCGGGTTCCGGAAAAGGCATTTCTTCGTCGGCACGGGATGTCCTCCGGTGCTGGTCGCCGATTTTTCGTCACTCGACGTGTTGCGTCGGGAACAGCCCGTGCGCATTGCCCGGTACGGCATTCGGGTGTGGTGGTGGTTCGAGGAGGATTTCTACCGGGAAGCGGTCGGCCTGGGTGCCGACGACGTGCGAGCATGGGTGCGTGAGCGGGAACGGAGGCGGCTGGCCCGGCAGGACCGGGCCCGGCTGCTGTCAGCGGTGGAAGAGAGTCTGCGAAAGCGTGATAACGAGTAACGGGTCGACCCGCGATTCCGACGCCAAAGGCGTGGGGAATGTGTCGGGAAGGAAAGTCGATGACTCGCACATGCGTGCTGCGGCGGGTTCGTCCGTCCTATTCGGAACGGGCGTCGCACTCGAGGACCGCGTCGTCCGGCCGGTGGCCGCGGCCGACGCCGCGAGAGGCAGGCTCCCGGTGGTGAGCGAGCCGGTGCGGTGCCCCGGCGGCCGGCCCGAGGTGCCCTCGCTCGTCCACCTGGTGCTCAGCCTCGCCGTGCTCTGCTTCGCGGTCGCCATCTCGGTGCTCTGAGCGCGGCGTTCGGCGGCGGTCGAGCGGCGGTCTCAGCGGGCTCTCAGGCGCCGCGAGCGACGATCACCGTGTGTCCACAGTGCAGTCGAACGAAGCGCAGTCGACCATGCCGACCATGCCGGCGCTCGCCCGGGCGCTGCCGAGGGTCGAGGACGAGATCCGGGCCTTGGCGACGTCGTCGTCCCTGCCGATCGTCAACACCTTCTCCGGCCGGATCACCGCGGCCGGCGGCAAGCGGTTGCGCTCGGTGCTGGTCCTGGCCGGGTCGCTGGCCGTGTCCGGTCGCATCACCGACAAGGCGGTCACCGCCGCCGCCTGCGTCGAGCTGCTGCACGCCGGCTCGCTGGTGCACGACGACCTGATGGACAACGCCGAGGAACGGCGCGGCGTGCGCACGGTCAACGCGGACTGGGGCACGGGCCCCGCCGTGCTGGTCGGCGACTTCATGCTGGCCCGCGCCAGCCAGGCCGCGCTCGACCGGATCTCGCCGTTCGCCGCGAGCAGGCTCGCCCAGGCCGTGACGGACCTGGTCGAGGGCCAGGTGCTGGAGGTCGTCGACCTCTACGACGCGCACCGCAGCCCGGAGAACGCCCTGCGGTCCATCGAGCTGAAGACGGGCGCGTTGTTCGAGGTCGGCTGCGTGCTGGCCGCGCACTGCGCCGACGCCGACGAGGCGACCACCGACGCGATGGCCCGCTTCGGCGCGCTGTTCGGGCTGATGTTCCAGGTCCTCGACGACCTGCTGGACCTGGCGTCCACCTCGCAGCGGCTCGGCAAGCCGGTCGGCAACGACCTCCGCCAGGGCGTCTACACGTTCCCGCTGCTGCGCGCGTTGACCGAGGACCAGCGCGCCCTGCTCGCGCGCCGCGGCCGTGAGCTGACCGACGCGGAGCTGACCGGGCTGCTGGCGCAGCTGCGGCAGACGAGCCTGGTCGCCGACACCCTCGCGCACTGCACGTCGCTGGCCGGGCAGGCGGTGCGCGCGCTGCCGGACCTGCCCGAGTCCGAGGCCCTCGGCATCCTGCGCGAGCTGCCGGGCGCCTACCTGGACTGGGCCGCCTCCCAGATCGGGTGACGGCGCTGATCGCCTAGACTCGCGGCGATGACCAGCCAGGATTCCGGCCGGGCGCTGCTGCGCCACCACGGGGACGTCGACGCCGCACCCGGGCTCGCGGACTTCGCGGTGAACGTGCGGACGCCCGCGCCGCCCGCGTGGCTGCGCGACCGGCTGGTCGCCGCGCTCGACGGCCTCGGCGCCTACCCGGCCGCCGCCGCCGACGAACGCGCCCGCGCCGCCGTCGCCGCGCGGCACGGGCGCACACCGGACGAGGTGCTGATCCTCAACGGCGCCGCCGAGGGCTTCGCGCTGCTGCCGAACCTGCACCCGGGCCTGGCCGCCGTGGTCCACCCGTCGTTCACCGAGCCCGAGGTGGCGTTGCGCGACGCGGGCGTGCCCGTGCAGCGGGTGCAGCTGTGGCCCGAGGACGGCTACGGGCTGCGCGCCGACCTTGTGCCCGACGAGGCCGACCTGGTGGTGCTGGGCAACCCGACCAACCCGACGTCCGTGCTGCACCCGGCGGAGGTCGTGGCGTCGCTGAGCAGGCCCGGCCGGGTGCTGGTGGTGGACGAGGCGTTCGCCGACGCCGTGCCCGGCGAGCCCGAGTCGCTGGCCGGTCGCGCCGACGTGCCCGGGCTGCTGGTGCTGCGCAGCCTGACGAAGACCTGGGGCCTGGCGGGCCTGCGCGCGGGCTACCTGCTCGGCGCGCCGGACCTGCTGGCCCGGCTCGCGCTGCCCCGACCGCAGTGGCCGGTGGGCAGCCTGGTGCTGGAGGCCGTCACGGCGTGCTGCGAGCCGTCGGCCGTGGCGGAGGCCGAGGCGCTGGCGCGGGAGGCCCGGGAGCACACCGCGCACGCCGTCGCGCTGCTCGGCGACCTGGTGGTCGTGCCGCCGGACGCGCCGTTCGTGCTGCTGCGCGTGCCGCACGGGCCGCGGGTGCGGGAGGGGTTGCGGGACAAGGGGATCGCGGTGCGGCGCGGCGACACGTTCCCCGGCCTGACCGCCGACCACCTCCGGGTGGCGGTCCGCGCGCCCGAGGAGTTCGCCCTGCTGGCGGACGCGCTGCGAGTCGTGCTGGAGGAGCTGTGACCACGCTCGGGGACGTGCTGGACGTCCTGGAGGCCGCCTACCCGCCCGCGACCGCCGAGTCGTGGGACGCCGTCGGCCTCGTCTGCGGCGACCGCGCCGAACCCGTGTCGAGGGCGCTGTTCTGCGTCGACCCGGTCGAGTCCACTGTGGACGAGGCGCTGGCCGCGGGCGCGCAGCTGATCGTGGCGCACCACCCGCTGATGCTGCGCGGCGTCACCGGCGTGCCGGCCGACGACCCGAAGGGCGGGCTGGTCCACCGGCTCATCCGCGCCGGCGTCGCCCTCTACACCGCGCACACGAACGCCGACGTGGCCAACCCCGGCGTCTCCGACGCCCTCGCCGAGGCCCTCGGGCTGCGCGTCACCGGCCCGCTGGAGCCGGCAGACGCCGACCCCGCCACCGGCATCGGCCGGATCGGCGAGCTCGACCGGCCCGAACCGCTGCGCGACTTCGCCCGGCGCGTCGCCGAAGCCCTGCCCGCGACGGCGTGGGGCGTGCGCGCGGCCGGCGACCCGGACCGGCCGATCCGGCGGGTCGCGGTGTGCGGCGGCGCGGGCGACAGCTACCTGGCCGCGGCGGCGCGCGCGGGCGTGGACGCCTACGTGACCGCGGACCTGCGCCACCACCCGGCGGGCGAGCACCTGGCCGCGGGCGGGCCCGCGCTGGTCGACGTGGCGCACTGGGCCAGTGAGCAGCCGTGGTGCGGACAGGCGGCGCACATCGTGCGCGCCGCGTTCGGCGGTACGGTCGAGGTCCTCGTCTCGACCCGCCGGACCGACCCGTGGACCGTGGGCGTGACGAGCCGAACAGGAGGATCTCAGTGAAAGCCGATCCCGCCGTGCAGCGCAGGCTGCTCGACCTCGCGCAGGTCGACGCCGAACTGTCGCGCGTCACCCATCGGCGCCGCACGCTGCCCGAGATCGCGGAGATCGCCGAGGCGGAGAAGCAGTTCCGCGCCAAGCAGGACGCGCTGACCACGATCGAGACGACCCTGGGCGACCTCAACCGCGAGGTCAAGCGGCAGGAGACCGAGATCGACCAGGTCCGGGCCCGCGAGGAGCGCGACCGCAAGCTGCTCCAAGGCGGCTCCGTCGGCGCCAAGCAGCTCACCGACCTGGAGCACGAGCTGGCCACCCTCGGCCGCCGTCGCGGCGCGCTGGAGGACGACCTGCTGGAGCTGATGGAACGCCGCGAGGCCGTCGAGGCCGACATCCAGCACGCCCGCGTCTCGCTGGACAAGGCGCAGGAGGCCCTGTCCGACGCGGCACGTCGTCGCGACAGCGCGCTGGCCGACCTGGAGTCGACCGAGACCAAGCGCACCGCCGACCGCGGGCTGATGACCGGCCAGTTCCCCGAGCCGCTGCTGGCGCTCTACGACCGGGTGCGCGCGCACAAGGGCATCGGCGCGGCGCTGCTGCAGTCGCGGCGCTGCGGCGCGTGCCGCATCGAACTGGACCGCAACGCGTTCGCCAAGGTCAAGGAGTCGGCGGCGGACGAGGTCATCCAGTGCGACGAGTGCGGCGCGATCATGGTGCGCACCGGGGAATCGGGTCTGTGAGGGTCGTCGTCGAGGCCGACGGCGGCTCGCGCGGCAACCCCGGGCCCGCCGGGTACGGGGCCGTCGTGCTCGACGAGTCGGGCGCGGTGCTGGCCGAGCGGTCGGCGGGCCTCGGCGTCGTCACCAACAACGTGGCCGAGTACCAGGGGCTCATCGCGGGCCTGCGGGCGGCGGCCGAGCTCGGCGCGTCCGAGGTGGCCGTGCGGATGGACTCCAAGCTCGTGGTCGAGCAGATGTCCGGCCGCTGGAAGGTCAAGCACCCGTCGATGCAGCCGCTGGTCGCGCAGGCCCGCGAGGTGGCGCGGGCGTTCGACCGGGTGAGCTACGAGTGGATCCCGCGCGAGCGCAACCAGCGCGCCGACCGGCTGGCGAACCGGGCGATGGACGAGCAGTCGGGGGTGGCCCGGAAGGCGCGGCCGGAGGAACCCGAGCCCCAGCAGCCCGAGCCCCAGCAGCCCGAGCCGCGGCGGCCGGACGCGGCGGCGACCCAGTCACCGGTGTCGTGGACCGGCGCGGTCGGCGAGCCGACCCGGCTGTACCTGCTGCGGCACGGGCAGACCGAGCTGTCGGTGGCCCGCCGCTACTCCGGGCGCGGCAACCCGCCGCTGACCGAGGTCGGGCGCGGGCAGGCCGAGGCCGCCGCGCGCCGGCTGGCCAAGGTCGAGGGCCTGACCGCGATCGTGTCGTCGCCGTTGGGGCGGGCGCGGGAGACGGCGCTGGCCGTGGCGACGGCCACCGGCGCCGAGCTGTCGTGGGACGACGACCTGATCGAGACCGACTTCGGCGCGTGGGAGGGGCTGACCTTCACCGAGGCCGCCGAACGCGACCCCGACGTGCACCGGCGCTGGCTCGGCGACCCGTCCGTGCCCGCGCCCGGCGGCGAGAGCTTCGACCAGGTGCACCACCGGGTCCGGCGGGCGCGCAACGCCGTCGTGTCCCGCTTCGGCGGCGCGAACGTCGTCGTGGTCAGCCACGTCACGCCGATCAAGTCGCTGCTGCGGATGGCGCTGGACGTCGGCCCGTCGCTGCTGTTCCGGCTGCACCTGGACCTCGCGTCGCTGTCGGTGGTCGAGTTCTACCCCGACGGCCACGCCTCCGTGCGGCTGGTCAACGACACGTCGCACCTCGGCTAGCCGGCGGGGCGCAGCCGGGCGCGTCCGTCGCGCCGGGACCGGGCGTCCTCGACGGCCGAGGTGAACCGGTCCACCGCGTCGCGAATCGCTTCGGCGGCTTTCGGCGCGATGGTCCCGTCGGCGATGTCCGGGTCGAGCACGAATTCGCCGCGCAGCACCGAATCGGCGCCTTTGCCGGCGAGCAGCGGGTTCAGCGCGTAGTCCATCGCGACCAGGAATCCCTGGCTGCCGCCGGTCGCCAGGGGCAGGATCACCCGTCCCCGCAACGCTTTCTTCGGCAACAGGTCGACCAGCGCTTTCACGAGTCCGCTGTAAGCCGCTCGGTAGACCGGGCTGGCCACCACGATGCCGTCCGCGCGCAGCACCGCGGCGACCGCGTCACCGATCTCCGGGTCCCTCAGGTCCTCGGTGAGCAGCGGCAACGTCGGCAGTTGGCGCACGTGCAGGGTGCGCACCGCGTACCCGGCCGCGCGCAGGAGCCCTTCGACGTGCGTGACGACGACGCCGGTCCGGGACGTCGGCGACGGGCCACCGGAAATCATCAGAATGGAGGACATGGATCGCTGACACCTTTCTGGAAAAAGGCTCGGAGTGCGAGGTAAAAGGTCAGCGACAACAGATCGCGGCGGCGGTGCGGCCGAAGTCGACGTGCCGGCGGCGGGTGAGGGCCCCGATTCCTGCCATGGTTGCGAGTAGAGCAGCACGCCCACATCCCGACAAGGTTTCCCGCCCTGGTTCCACAGCCTGGGAAGCCGCCGGTATCCTGGTGGCGCGGATGAGTCGGCAGGGCGGCCGCGTCGACGGGTCCCCGGATCCGTCGCCGAGGAAAGTCCGGACTCCACAGGGCAGGGTGGTTGTCAACGGCAACCAGGGGCGACCCTCGGGACAGTGCCACAGAGAACAGACCGCCCCGGCGCGAGTCGGGGTAAGGGTGAAACGGTGGTGTAAGAGACCACCAGCGCTCCCGGTGACGGGAGCGGCTAGGTAAACCCCACCCGGAGCAAGGCCAAGAGGGTGCCCCAGGGCACCTGCGCAGGCGTTCGAGGGCTGCCCGCCCGATGCCTGCGGGTAGGCCGCACGAGCCTGTCGGCAACGGCAGGCCGAGATGGATGGCCGCCGAACGGGACCGCCGCGAGGCGCCCGGGAACAGAATCCGGCTTACATGCCGGCTCATCCGCCCCTTTCCGCCCGTTCGGGCGCACCGATTGGTCCTCACCGGACCGCAAATCCCATGCGCCCGCCTATACATCCCTTGCGTGCCACGGGCGTTACACAAATGACGCCGTTCGAGTGGTTGTCGGTATCAACGCCGGCCGGCGCGCTTCCTCCCCGCAGACCACGGGCCCTGCCCCGCGGTACCACGAGGAGGGAAAGCACATGTCCACCAACGCGAGGCGAGCCGGCACCTGGCTCGCGCTCACCGGGCTGATGGGCGCGGCGGCGATCACGGGGAGCACCGCCACCGCCACCGCGGCCGCCGCCGAACTGCCGGTGTACGCCGTCCGGTCCACCGGGCTCACCCAGGATCAGGCCGCCGCCCTGCAGCGCGCGTTCGGCCTCAAGGACGTCCAGCTCGCCGGGGACGGCTCGGTGGCATTCGCCGACGAGTCGACCTACCTGCGCGTGCCCGGTCTCGACCTGGGCGCGGGCAAGCCGGACGAGGAAGGCGGCGAGACCACCCGGACGGCGCTCGACGTCGAGTCCCTGAGACGCCTGCGCGCCATCCCCGTCGAGGACGCCACCAAGCGCGCCCTCGAATCCCTGCGCGGGGCGGGGCTGCTGCCCGCCAACGGCACCCCGACCGCCGGCCAGACGACGTTCGAGGTCGTCGACGCCAACCAGAAGGCCGTCGTCACCGCGCCGCTGGACACCGCGGTGTCGTTCGCCTTCACCCTCGACGGCGTGCCGCTGGAGGGTCCGGGCGCGAAGCTGCGGATCGCGTTCGACGGCCAGGGGGCCGTCGCGGGCCTCACCCACGCCACCCGCGAGGTGGTGAAGGTCGGCAGCGTGCCGGTGCTGACCCTGGACGAGGGGCGCGAGCGGTGCGCCAAGGTGTTCGGCCAGAGCGTGCGGCCGACCGGCGTGTCCTACGTGTACGAGGCGCCGCCGCTGGCCGAGAAGGTCGAGAAGCTGGAGCCCGGGTTGCGGTGCGACGGCGTGAACTCCGACGGCGCGGCCGTGCAGTCGGTGATCGTCGGCGCGGCCGTGGACGCGCGGCTGCCGGAGCCCGGCCCGGTGGACCCGCCACGCGAGGAGGGCGCGTTCACCCCGCAGTGGACGTGGCGGGTCGACGTCGGCAGCGAGGGCACCGGCCCGTGCTCCGGCCTGCCGTGGACGGCGAACAACCTCACCGCGTTCAACAACCGGTTCACCGCCGCCGGCGTGCCGGTGCAGTTCAGCTGGGTCAACCACAACGCGTGGGAGCGGGACTTCAAGGACCCGGTGTTCCCCGGCGGCCAGGACCACCTCTACGCCGACGACGTCGACCTGACCTACTGGCAGGGCCACGGCTCGCCCAACGGCTTCTCCTTCGCCGGGTGCAGCAGCAACACCGACACGTTCCTGTCCAAGGACGAGGCGCGCTGGGGCAACAAGGACGTCGAGTGGATGAGCCTGTTCACCTGCTCGATCCTGCAGAGCTCGGCCGGCGGGCAGAGCTGGGCGGCGCGCTGGGGCCAGGCGTTCCGGGGGCTGCACCAGATCAACAGCTTCGACACCGTCTCCTACCACAGCGCCGTGCACGGCGGGAAGTTCGCGAACTACCTGGTGCGGACGCCGTTCCTGTGGTGGAACCGGCCGATGAAGGTCCGCGACGCGTGGGCGCAGGCGTCGATCGACACCCAGCCCGCGTCGGTGCGGTGGGCGACCATGGGCGCGATCGGCGGCGGCGCGGTGGCCAACTTCAACGACTACTTCTGGAACAGGGGGCCGGTCGGCCCGGACACCCTGCCGACGTCCGGCTACTGGCGCATCTCCGGCATGAGCTGACGGATGGGCGGACGGGGTCCCTTCCTCACCTGGGGGTGGGAAGGGGCCCCGTCCCGCGTCGGCGTTCCCGTCGGCCGGGTCAGGCGCGGCGGGCCGGGCGGCCGGGCGGCATGCGGAACACCGGGCGGAACGCCGCGCCGCCGTTGTAGCGGCGCTCCAGCTCGGCCACGTACGCCTCGACGGCCGGGTTCACGATGTCGGCCAGGCTGCGCACGCCGGCCTCGGCCTCGTACGCCGCCAGGTAGGTCGCCGCCGCCCGCGCCCGCTCCAGCACGTCCTGGTCGAAGTTGACCGTCCGCTGCACCCGCCGCCCGGTTTGCCGGTCCCCACCGGTAACCTGATCATCGTCCGAGACGGCCACGGAGACGGTGATTTCGTTCACTCCGCCGGCTGGTTCGGGCGCGGCCTCGGGCGGCTGGGTCATCGGCGAGCCTCCTCGGCGTCGTCACTCCGGCCTGCGGACCGTTCGGGTGCCCGCCGCTGCGCCGGACGGGGGATTCGTCGTGGCCGGCGGGAAGTGGGCTGATGGTCTTGCACACTGTGCGTGACCAGGGGCTTCGCAGGCGGGTGAACTATCTCAGCAATCGGGAGAATCCCGGGACGTCGGTTCTCCACCGGCTCCCCCCGATCCATGATGTCCGTGGTCAGATTAGACGTAATCGACTACCAGGGGAACGGTTATTGATCTACGCACCGCTGATCGCCAGATACACCTGGTGACGAAGACGTGTTCTACTCGATAGCGCACCAACCGGACGGGCACCCCTCGGCCCGCCCGGCGAAGTCCTGCGTACTCAGGAGTACGAGATGACCGCCATGACCCTGGTAACACTCGCCCAGCAGCCGCCCGCTTTGGGCACAGGCGGGGTGCGCCAGTGGATCCTCGACAACCTGGTCCCCCTCCTCTTGCTGACCGTCGCGGTCCTGCTGCTCTGGCTCGGCGGCGGCAAGGGTGACAACGCCGGGGTCATGCGCCGCCTTGGCGGCGTCATCATCGCGTTGGCGATCATCGGCCTGGCCGTCACCACGAACGCGGGCGCCAACATCGGCCAGTGGATCGCCGGCCTGTTCACCGGCGGGTGACCCTTGCGGGTACGCACTGACGACGAGGTCTACCGGGTCGACGCCGTCTGGCTCGGCCCGCCCAAAGCAACCTTCCCGTGGCGTGCGCGGTACGTCGCGTGGGGTGTCGGCATCGTGGTCTTCCTGCTGGTGACGGCTGTCCAGCGGCAGGTCGGCTTCGGTTTCGACGTCATCAACACCGGCTGGGGCTTCGTGATCACGGTCGCCCTGACCAGGTTCATCTGCGCGCGGATCAGCCACGAGCGCCCGCTGTCGTCAGTGGTGGCGATGTGGGTGCGCGAGCTGACCGCGCCGCGGGAGACCACGGCGGGCCGGGGCGGCGCGGCCAGCGCCGCGCGGATCCGGGTCAACGCGCACCGCCCGCGCAAACGTCCCAAGAAGGGTGCGAAACGCGCGAGCGCCGCCACCCGATCCCAGCACCGCACGCAGCAAGACCGCCGTCAGAAGGAGGTGCGCGGTGTTCGGACGCCGGCGTGACCGTGACCGACGATCCGCTGCGCACGTGGCCCAGCACGCGGCTGCGGCGCGCGACGACCGCAAGGTCTACAGCAAGCGCGGTCGCCGCCTGCCGGGCGAGCAGGCCGTGCCGAGCTACACCCCGTCCATCGCGGCCCGCAGCATCGACGGCCACCTGCTGCGCACCGGCCAGGAGGTCTACGCCTGGTACCGGCTCGCGCCGCAGCGCTGGTCGTTCCGGTCGGACTCGCAGCGCCAGGACCTGATCGCGGCGATCGCGGGCCAGTACGCCGAGCTGCAGGGCCGCTGGATGCACCTGCGCGTGACGAACCGGCCGTACCCGATCCGGATGTGGGCCGAGGCGCACGTGCACAACGCCGTGCGCCGGCTGCCGGACACGCCCGGCACGCTGAGCTTCGACGACTACATGGTCGGCGAGCAGCAGCAGCTGATGGGCCGGTCGATGGCCGAGAAGGAGGTCTACCTCGGCGTCCAGGTGCAGACCCGCAACATGATGGACCGCGCGGTCGAGCGCGCCGCGCCCGTGCTGCGCAAGGTCTTCCCGGACGCGGTGGACGCCGAGCTGGTCGCGATCGAGTCCGAGATCGACCACCTCGACCAGGTGATCGGCTCCGCCGGCCTGGAGGGCAGGCCGGCCACGGCCGAGGAGATGGCCTGGCTGATGCACCGGTCGTGCTCGCTGGGCCTGCCCGCGCCGCGCAACCTGCCCGCCGTGCCCGGCGCGCCGTGGGAGCCGGAGGACCTGGCGTCGTTCACCGACGCGGCGGACTTCCACCAGGAGCCGTACTCGCCGACGGTCACCGTGCGCGGTCGCACGGGGTCGAACGCGGGCATCAAGCGGCACGTCGCCGTGCTCACCGTCGGCCTGATGCACGGTCTGCAGATCCCCGAGCAGGACGACCCGTGGGTGCAGCGCTCGGACCGGCTGCCCGCGGCCGTCGAGTGGTCGGCGCGGATCTACGTGCGGCGGCCCGAAGAGGTCTCCGGCGAGTTGCAGCGGCAGATGAGCAAGGTGCGCTCGCAGGTGCGCCACTACACCGACGAGCACGAGCTGGACCCGCCGCAGTCGCTGGCCCGCCAGGCGTCCCGGGTGCTGGAGATCGACGACGAGATGACGTCGGGCTTCACCGCGCTGGGCACGCGGGTGCGCAGCTGGTGGCGGCTCGCGGTGTCCGGGCCGACCGAGCGCGAGGCGCTGCGGCTGGCGCAGGGCCTGCTCGACCTCTACAAGCCGAAGGTGGCCATCGAGCACCCCGAGGCTCAGTACGCGATCGCGCGGGAGTTCATCCCGGGCGAGCCGCTGTCCTCGTCGGCCTACCTGCGCCGCGGCTCGGTGCTGTGGGCGGCCTCCGCCGTCCCGACCGCCACGGCCGAGGTGGGCGACCGCCGCGGCATCCTCCTGGGCGAGACGGTGACCGCGACCCGCCGCCCGGTGGCGTGGGACCCGTGGATGGCGCAGGAGCTGCGGGACTCGTCCGGCCTGACCGCGATGGTCGCCGGGCTGGGCGCGGGCAAGTCGTTCCTCGGCGGCGGCATCGTCTACAAGACGTTGCGCGCCGGGGCGCACTGGACGCTGCTGGACCCGTCCGGGCCGCTGGCGGCGCTGTGCGAGCTGCCCGAGCTCAAGCCGTACGCCCGGCCGATCAACCTGCTCAACGCGCAGGCGGGCATCCTCAACCCGTACCGGGTGGTGGCCGAGCCGCAGCTCGACCACTTCCTGGACGAGGAGGACCCGGAACGGGCGTGGCGGCGTGAACGCGCGCTGGCCGCGGCCACCCGCCGTCGGCTGGTGCTGGACGTGCTGTCCGGCCTGCTGCCGTACGAGGTGTCGCGGCTGCCGCAGACCCGGATCGTGCTGCTGCGCGCGGTCCGCACGGTCGGCGGCCGGCCCGACGCGCACCCCGGCATGGTGTTCGAGGCGCTGCGGCGTGACGCGAGCGAGCACCACGAGCACGCGGTCGTCGTCGCCGACTTCCTCGACGAGATGCGGGAGCGCATGTCGCTGCTCATCCCCGAGCAGGACCTGGACCCGTACAACGAGGCGCGTGACGACCGGCTGACCGTGCTGACCATGGCGGGGTTGAACCTGCCGAAGGACGGCGTCGGCCGCGAGCACTGGACGGACGCGGAAGCGCTCGGCGTGGAGATGCTGAACCTCGCCGCGTGGCTGACCCAGCGCTCGATCTACGAGCGGCCGAAGGACCTGCGCAAGGGCGTCTGGATCGACGAGGCGTTCTTCCTGTCCGAGGTGCCGACGGGTCGCGTGCTGATGAACCGGTTCGCGCGCGACTCCCGCAAGTGGAACGTTCGCGTGCTGCTGTCGTCGCAGATCCCGGCGGACTTCCTGAAGATCCAGGGCTTCGTGACGCTGCTCGACTCGGTGTTCGTCGGCCGGTTGGACGACGACCAGGCCCAGTCCGACGCGTTGCGGCTGCTCAAGGTGCCGATCGGGGCGGGCTACGAGCAGGTGGTGGCGTCACTGGGCCGTCGTCCCGGCGGCGTGCGCACCAACCTCGAACGCGACCGCGCGCCGCGGCAGTTCATCTTCGGCGACGGCGCGGGCGGCGTGGAGCGGATCCGCATCGACTTCTCCGGGCCGCACCTGGAGCACCTGCGCAACTCCCTCGACACCACCCCGGACGCCATGCGCGAGGGCTCGGAGTCGACCGAGGTGGAGGTCTCCTCCCCGCCGCAGGACCCGTTCGCGTACGCGGAGCAGTACACCGACGAGTACGACGACGAGCTGGCCGCCGACCTGGAGGTCGGCCTGACCGACGAGCTGGTCGACTCGGCGCACGGCGAGGGAGGAAACCGCCGACCGGGCCGGGAAGGCGTCGCATGAGCACTCTTCTGCTGGTGGCGCTGGTCGCCGTCGCGCTCTACGCGCGACGGCGTTTCAGACACGCTCAAGAGCACGCCGAGGCGCACGGCCGACCGGCGCGCGCCCGGTGGCGTGCGATGGCCGTGGTGGTCGCGATCGTCGGCCTCCAGGTGGTCATCGGCGCCACGCCCGCCAGCGCCGCGCCCTGCGGCGAGGCGCCCAACCCCGAGCGGCCCGGCTCGGGCATGGTCGGCGCGATCGACCCGCCGATCGGCAACGGCCTGCCGGAGACGCCGTACCTGAACCACGGGTACGCCGGCATGGTCTGGCACACCTACCAGGAGAAGTGCCTGGTGCCCAACGCCAGCCCGGTGCTGGACACCTGGATGGGCAACGAGCTGTTCAACATCGGCAAGAACATCGTCGGCGCGACGAACGCCCTGCACTACACGGTCGTCGGCCAGGGCCTGCTGCAACCGCTGGACGAGGCGGTGAAGACGGGCGTCCAGAAGGTCTACGACAACGTCTACCTGCGCTGGTTCGGCCTGGTCGCGCTGATCCTGGCGGTGTTGATGTTCCGCCAGATCTGGCAGGGCGACCTGGCCTCGATCAGCAAGCGCGGGCTGTGGGCGCTGGCCGCGATGTGGCTGGCGACCTCGACCCTGGCGCTGCCGCAGTTCTACAACCTGCTCGACAGCACCCTGGTCACCAAGACCTCGGAGATCCAAGCCGGGTTCATCGACGTGGACGCGGATCAGGTCGACCTCGATGTGTTGCCCTCGAGGCTGCACGACTCCGTGGTCTACCAGAGCTGGCTGCGTGGCGAGTTCGGCGCGCCGGAGGCGCCGCAGGCGGTCGAGTTCGGCCCGAAGCTGCTGGCCGCGCAGGCGTGGACCCGGGAAGAACTGCTGGCCCACAAGGACGGCGACCAGGCCGCGCTCGACGCCAAGAAGGCCGAGTACAAGAACATCTACGCGCAGCTCGGCCCCACGAAGGGCTACTTCAGCGGCGAGGACGGTGGCCGCACGGGCGCCGGGTTCCTGTCGTTGCTGCAAGCCGTCGCGTTCTCGTTGTTCCAGCTGTTCGCGAAGGCCGCGGTGCTGCTGGCGCAGCTGCTGCTGCGGGTGCTCACGCTGGCGGGCCCGCTCATCGGCCTCGTCGCGCTGATCCACCACGACCTGCTGCGCAAGGTCGCCCGCGCGGCCGCCGTGACCGTGTTCAACGTGCTGGTGCTGGCGGTGCTGGCGGGCACGCACGCGCTGCTGCTCCAGGCGATCTTCAACGCCACCGGGCTGACGCTGCTGACCAAGGCGCTGCTGGGCCTGATGCTGACCCTGGTCTGCTTCATGGTCGGCAAACCGCTGCGCCGGATGTGGCAGATGGTGGAGATGTCGGTCGGCTCGGCCAGCAACGCGCTGCCGATGCGCGGCGGCGTGCTGTCGCGGCTGCGCAAGAAGAAGGAAGGCCCCTCCCCGCAGGAGGAGTTCTGGGACACCGTGCGCGACGCGGACCCGGACGGGCCCGAGGTGCCGCAGCGCGACCGGCGGCGGGTGCGGCCCGAGGCGGCCAACCCCGTGGCCGCCACCGCGCAGCGGTTGGACCGGGCCGGGAACAGCGTCGGCGAGCTCGGCAGCGGCGGGAACGGCGCGCCGGCGTTGCCCGGTGGCGGGTACGCCGGTCCGGCGGCGCTGCCGTCCGGGCGCTCCAGGGTGGTCGACGCGGCGCCCATCGCCGACCGGAACTACGACCGCGTGGACGACGCCGTGCTGGTGCCCTCGCGCGTCAACGGCCGGGTCCTCGACGCGCCGACCGCCGTGCCGGGGCCGCGCCGCGCCGAGACGGAAGTGGTGGCGGGACGGCAGGTCCACGTGATCTACCGGCCGTCACGCGGGCTCGAGGTCAGGGACAGCTGATGCCGATCCGAACCAATCGCGGCCGGGCGGCCGTGTACCGACGCCTGTGGGGCTGGCCCCTGCGCTCGCCGCGCCACCTCGTGGCCTCGATCGTCGGCGTGACGGTCCTGGTCACGGCGATCAGCGTGGTCATCCCGAACGCGATCAAGCCGCGCCAGGGCAGCGGCACGGCGGGCACCACGTCCACCGTCGTGACCGGTGGCAGCGGCGGCAACCAGGTCGGCGTGCTGCCGACCGCCACCTCCACCGCGCTGCCGACCAAGGCGCCGAGCCCCACCGCCGCGCCCACCTCGGCCCCGGTGAACCCCAACGCGCAACTGGTCGCCGACATGTGGGTCGACGCGTTCAGCGCGTACCAGCCGGGCAAGACGACCAAGGAGCAGTGGCTGGCCGGCCTCAAGCCGCACACCTCGAACGAGAAGTTCCCCGCGCTGGAGTCGGTCGACCCGGTGAACGTGCCCGCGGTGATCGACGAACCGGTCAAGGCCATCAAGTCGTTCACCGAATCGGCGGAGTTCGAGGCCAAGTTGGAGGACGGCAAGCTGATCGTCACGGTGGCGAAGCTCCCCGAGGGCTGGGTCGTGACCGAGTGGACCAAGGTGGGGTGACCATGCTCAAGATCGGGCTCGTGGTCGTCGCGGTGGTGGCCGTGGTCGCCGTGACCGTGACCAACGGCGTGTCCACCGTGCTCAGCGAGAACACCCCCTCGGAGGAAGCCGCCGGCATCCGCATGGCGAGCTGCAACGCCTCGATCGGCCCGTGGGGCGGCGGCGGCGAGGAGAAGGGCCGCCGGGAGGCGGAACGGCTCACCGACGAGCAGCGCACCACCGTCGCCAACATCATCTCCATCGGCCGCGACCGCAAGCTGCCGCCGCTGGCCTGGCAGATCGCGATCCAGGCGGGCATGACCGAGTCGGGGCTGCGCAGCCTGGACTACGGCGACCGCGACTCGCTCGGCATCTTCCAGATGCGCCCGTCGATGGGCTGGGGCACGCCCCAGCAGGTCACCGACCCCCACTACGCGATCAACAAGTTCTACGACGTGCTGCTCAAGCTGCCGGACTGGGAGGAGCAGCGGCCCGGCGACTCGGCCCAGGACGTGGAGCGGTCGGCGTTCCCCGACCGGTACCACAACTGGGAGGCCATGGCCGCCTTCCTGATCAGCAAGGAAGGCGACGTCAGCGACCCGGCCGGGTGCGGTGAGAACGTCGGCGACTTCCTGCTCGCGTCGAACGCGGCCGGCACCGCCATCGAGTTCACGAAGCAGCAGCTCGGCGAGCCGTACCTGTGGGGCGGCAACGGCCCGGACGCCTGGGACTGCTCCGGCATCCTGGTCAAGGCGTTCGCGGCGGCGGGCGTGAAGATCCCGCGGGTGGCGAACGACCAGTACATGGCAGGCGGTGCCTACCTGCCCGTGCGGGAGGCCAAGGCGGGCGACCTGATCTTCTGGGCGACCAACCCCGCGAACCCGGTCACCGTCCACCACGTGGCGATGTACCTGGGCAACGACGAGTACATCCACGCGCCGCAGACCGGTGACGTGGTCAAGATCAGCAAGGTGAACTGGGACTACCACGAGTTGATGCCACTGGCCGTCCGGCCGGGCGTGTAGGGAGGCACGACGGTGTTCAACCACGAACCCATCCAGCGCCACGCCGGGCCGCCCGCGTCGAGCACGCCGACGCGGGACTACCTCAACACCCGGCCGCCGGGCACCGACCAGTCCTACGCGGTGCTGCCCCGGTCGCTGGTCGAGGCCATGCCGCTGCCGTGGCAGCAGCAGATGGCGCACCTGCTCGCCGACTTCCACCGCACGTACGGGCACCTGAACTGGCCGGTCTACCGGGTGGTGCCGTCCCGGGTGGAACGGCTGGTCGACCTGGACGAGGACCAGCTGGCCGAGGTCGGCGCGATCGTGGAGATCGACTCGGACGGCGAGCTGGTCTACCGGGACCGCAGCGGCGCGCTGATCGCCGACCCGGAGCACAAGACGGTGCTCGTGTCGGTGCTCGACCCCATCCCGGGCGAGTTCGCCAACGCCAACCAGAACACGCCGCCGCGCGGCTTCCCCCAGCCGCCGCCGGTCGTGCCGCAGCCGACGTTCCCGCAATCGGGCCCGGTGCCCGTGCAGGCGCCCCGACCGCCCCAGTGGTGAACATGACATGCGCTCCGGCGCATGGAAGCCTGGTGGCATGGCTTCTGACCCGAACGCTTGGTACTACTGCCTGACCCACCAGACGGTCGAGCACGGTGTTGGCTGCCGGGGCGGTGACCGCATGGGCCCCTACCCCGACGAGGCCACGGCGCAGCGCGCGCTGGAGCTGGCGCGGGAGCGGACGAAAGCCGAGGACAAGGCCGATAAGGACTGGGGCAAGCGCTGAGGCCGGCTTAGGGTGCACCCCATGGTGGTGATCCGCACCGGCCGAGCGGACCTGGACTTCGGCGGCATCCGGACCGAGTTCGGCCTGCCCGAGGAGTTCCCGGCCGACGCGCTGGCCGAGGCGCAGGCCGCGGTGTCGCGCGACGTCGGCCCGGCCGGCCGCGAGGACGCGACCGACCTGCCGTTCGTGACCATCGACCCGCCCGGCGCGAAGGACCTGGACCAGGCGCTGCTGGTGCAGCGGGTCGGGTCCGGCTTCCGGGTGCACTACGCGATCGCCGACCTGGGCGCGTTCGTGGTGCCCGGCGGCGCGCTGGACGCCGAGGTGCGCAAGCGCGGCCAGACGCTGTACCTGCCCGACGGCAACGTGCCGCTGCACCCGCCCGTGCTGTCGGAGGGCGCGGCGAGCCTGCTGCCCGGCCAGACGCGGCCGTCGGTGCTGTGGACCTTCGAGTGCGGCCCGGACGGCGAGCCGGTCGAGGTGCGGGTGCGCCGGGCGGTGGTGCGCTCGACCGCGCAGTTCGACTACGAGGGCGTGCAGGCGCAGTTCGACGCGGGCACGCCGCACCCGTCGATCGAGGCGCTGCCCGACTTCGGCCGGTTGCGGCGGGAACGCGCGGCCGAGCGCGGGGCGGTGGAGCTGCAACTGCCCGAGCAGGAGATCGTGCCCAACGGTGACGGCGACTGGAAGCTCGCGGTCCGGCCGCGCGCCGACGTCGACTCCTGGAACGCGGAGATCTCGCTGCTCACCGGCATGTCGGCGGCGCGGATCATGATCGAGGCGAAGGTGGGTGTGCTCCGCACGCTGCCCGACGCGGACGACGGCGCGGTGGACGCGCTGCGGCGGTCCGCGCACGCGCTGGGCGTGCCGTGGCCGGACGGTGTGACCCCGTCGCGGCTGCTCGCGGGCCTGGACCCGAGCCGGCCCGAGGCGTTGGCGCTGTTCGTGGACGCGACCCGGCTGCTGCGCGGCGCGGGCTACACGGCGTTCAACGGCGAGGTGCCCGCCGTCTCCACGCACGCCGGCCTGGCCGCGCCGTACGCGCACGTGACCGCGCCGCTGCGCCGGCTGGTGGACCGCTTCGCCACCGAGGTGTGCCTGGCCGTCACGGCGGGTGAGGCCGTGCCCGAGTGGCTCACCAAGGCGCTGCCCCTGCTGCCCGGCCTGATGGGCGGCTCGGACGCGCTGGCGAGCAAGGTCGACCGGGCGTGCCTGGACCAGGTCGAGGCGTGGGTGCTGGCCGACCGGGTGGGCCAGGACTTCGAGGCGGTGGTGCTGAGGGCGGACGGGGGAGGCGCGGACGTCTTCGTCGCCCAACCGCCCGTGATGGGCCGCTGCACGGGCGAGGACCTGCCGGAAGGCGAGCGGATCGCGGTGCGCCTGGTGGAGGCCGACCCCGAGCGCCGGAAGGTCGTCTTCGAACGCCGCTGAACCCGCCCGCCGAACCGACCGCCCGCCGCGGCCGGACCGGCCGTAGTCACGCGCGCCACCGGCGGGCCCGGTCCGATCACCTGTGGTGTGATGACCCGATGACGGGGTCCTCGCGTGCCCGTTCAGCGCGCTCAGCAGCGCCGATGAGCCCGGCGGTGCGCGGCCGCGTTGCCCGAACGTGCCAAGTCGACCGAAGGCATGGGGGGAGTTGACCGAAGCCGATTCTTTTGCCGTCCCGCTGTGGTCACATACGGCAGTCGGAACAAATGGGGTCGGGGGACCTGGCGGTGGCCGCCATCGCCGGGGCGACCAGGGATGGGGATTGCCATGATCGAGGACGTGGCACAAGGGGCGGTCGCCGTGGCGCCGCCCGCCGACGACATCGCGATCGGTGTCGTGGACCGTCAGTACGAGGACCTCGTCCGCGGGGTGAACCAGCGGTGGGTGGCCGCGCCCGAGCGGGTGGTGGTCGTGACCTCCGCGGAGGACGTCCGGCGGACCGTGCGCGACGCGGTCCGGGACGGCAAGCGGATCACCGTGCGGTCCGGGGGGCACTGCTTCGAGGACTTCGTCTACAACTCCGAGACGCAGGTCGTGATCGACCTGACCGAGCTGGACGAGGTCTACTACGACCGCAGGCACCGGGCCGTCGCCGTCGAGGCCGGGGCCACGATCCTGCGCATGTACGAGACGATGTACAAGAAGTGGGGCGTCACGGTCCCGGCCGGGTTCTGCCCGACCGTCGGCATCGGCGGGTACGTCAGCGGCGGCGGCTGGGGCACGCTGGGCCGCCAGTTCGGCCTCGTCGTGGACCACCTCTACGGCGTCGAGGTCGTCGTGGTGGACGCCTCCGGCAAGGTGCGCATCGTGGTCGCCACCCGCGAGGAGCACGACCCGAACCGCGACCTGTGGTGGGCGCACACCGGCGGTGGCGGCGGCAGCTTCGGCGTCGTCACGCGCTACCTGTTCCGCACGCCGGGCGCGGAGGGCGACGACCCGCGCGCACTGCTGCCTCAGCCGCCGCGCGAGGTCATCCTCGCCGCCGTGGGCTGGTCGTGGGCGAGCATCGACCGGGCCGAGTTCGGCCGGCTGGCGCGCAACTACGCCCAGTGGCACCTGGAGAACTTCGCGCCGGACAACCCGAACCGCGACATCGCCGCGTTCATGGGCCTCAACCACCGCTCCGCCGGGCAGATCGGCCTGATCGCGCAGATCGACGCCGACCGGCCGGACGCCGAGGCGCGGCTGACCGAGTTCTTCCGGTACATGAACGAGGGCATCAACGTCGAGCCGGAGGCCCTCACCGCCTCCGTGGGCGACCTCGGCGCGCTGCCGCAGTTCTTCTTCCAGCGCAGGCTGCCCTGGCTGCAGGCCACCCGGTTCTTCGGCATGACCAACGTCCAGGTGACCGACCCGACGTTCCGGGCCGAGTACAAGTCGACGTTCATGGTCGGCAACTTCCCGGACAGCCAGCTCGACGCCCTGCACGCGCACCTGACCCGGGACGACATCAACAACCCGAACGTCACGGTGCAGCTCACCCCGTACGGCGGTGAGATCTCCGCGGTCGGCCCCGCCGACACCGCCGCGGTCCACCGCGGCGCGGCGTTCAAGATGCTCTACTCCGCGTACTGGACCGACCCGGCCGAGGACGACCGGTACGTCGGCTGGGCGCGGGACATCTACGGCGAGGTGTACGCCGCCACGGGTGGTGCGCCGGTGCCGAACGACGTCACCGACGGCTGCTACGTCAACTACGCCGACATCGACCTGAACGCCCCGGAGTTCAACCGGTCCGGCGTGCCGTGGCACGACCTGTACCACAAGGAGAACTACCCGAGGCTTCAGCAGATCAAGGAGAACTACGACCCGCTCGACGTCTTCCGCCACGGCCAGTCGGTCCGGCTGCCGGGGGTGTAGGGGCGAGCGGCAAGGAGCGTCATGGCATTGCAGATCGGCTACAAGGCGTCCGCCGAGCAGTTCGCACCGCGGGAGCTCATCGAGCTCGCGGTGCGCGCGGAGGAGGTGGGCCTGGACAGCGTGATGGTGTCCGACCACTTCCTGCCGTGGCGGCACAAGGGCGGGCACGCGCCGTTCGCCCTCGCGTGGCTGGCGGCGGTGGGTGAGCGCACGTCCCGGGTGCGGATGGGCACGAGCGTGCTCACCCCGACCTTCCGGTACAACCCGGCGGTGATCGCGCAGGCGTTCGCCACCCTGGGCCTGCTCTACCCGGACCGGGTGATCCTCGGCGTCGGCACGGGCGAGGCCCTCAACGAGATCGCCGTGTCCGGGCGGGAGTGGCCGGAGTTCAAGGAGCGGCTGGGCCGGTTGCGCGAGTCCATCGCGCTGATCCGCGAGCTGTGGACCGAGGACCAGGTGAACTACAAGGGCGAGTACTACACCCTCGTCGACGCGAGCATCTACGACCGGCCCGAGCGACCCGTCCCGATCTACGTGGCGGCGGGCGGTCCGCAGATGGCGAAGTTCACCGGCCGGGTGGCGGACGGCTTCATCTGCACGTCGGGCAAGGGGATGGAGCTGTACTCGGAGAAGCTCCTGCCCTCGCTGGCCGACGGGGCGGAGGCGGCCGGCCGTGATCCGGCGCAGATCGACCGGATGATCGAGATCAAGCTGTCCTACGACCGCGACCCGGCGGCGGCGCTGGAGAACGTCCGCTTCTGGGCGCCGTTGTCCCTCACCGCCGAGCAGAAGCACACCGTGCACAGCGCCGAGGAGATGGAACGGCTCGCCGACGAGCTGCCCATCGAACAGGTGGCGCAGCGGTGGATCGTCGCCTCGAACCCGGACGAGGCGCTGGCCGGCATCAAGCCCTATGTGGACGCGGGCCTCAACCACCTGGTGTTCCACGGCCCGGGCCACGACCAGGAGCGCTTCCTCACGCAGTTCGCCGAGGACGTCGTGCCGCGGTTGCGCGAGCTCGGCTGACGCCCTTCCCGCCGGGCACTTCGGTGCCCGGCGGGAAAGGCAGTTTGGAAGTAGCCCCACGCCTCCGACCAGCGACAGGATGATTCCAACCGAGAGGGCACCCGCGTCGTGCCCGCCGGCTCGGAGCCCCACCTCTGCTGGAGGCCAGCGATGACGATGACCGAAGGGGCAGCCGAGACCGTCGCGGCGCCCAACGACATCAGGCCGATGACCGGTCAGGAATACCTGGACTCGTTGCGCGACGGCCGGGAGGTCTACGCGTACGGGGAACGGGTCACCGACGTCACCACCCACCCCGCGTTCCGCAACAGCGCCCGCTCGATCGCCCAGCTCTACGACGCCATGCACGCGCCGGGAGCCGAAGGCGTCCTGAGCGTCCCGACGGACACGGGCAACGGCGGCTTCACCCACCCGTTCTTCAAGACCCCGTACTCCGTGGACGACCTGGTCCGGTCGCGCGACGCCATCGCCGGCTGGCAGCGGCTGGTCTACGGCTGGATGGGTCGGACCCCCGACTACCAGGCGGCCTACTTCGGCACGTTGGTGGCCAACGCCGACTACTACGGCCCGTTCAAGGACAACGCCCTGCGGTGGTACCGCGACGCCCAGGAACGGGTGCTGTACTTCAACCACGCCCTCGTGCACCCGCCGATCGACCGGAGCAAGCCGGCCGACGAGGTCGCCGACGTGTGCGTGCACGTGGAGAAGGAGACCGACTCCGGGCTGGTCGTGTCCGGCGCGAAGGTCGTGGCGACCGGCTCGGCGCTGACCAACGCCAACTTCGTCGCCCACTACGGGCTTCCGGTCAAGGACAAGAGGTTCGGCCTCGTGTTCACCGTCCCGATGGACGCGCCGGGGCTCAAGCTGATCAGCCGCACGTCCTACGAGATGGCCGCCGGGGCGCTGGGCAGCCCGTTCGACTACCCGCTGTCGAGCCGGTTGGACGAGAACGACGCGATCATGGTGATGGACAAGGTCCTGGTGCCGTGGGAGAACGTCTTCGTCTACGACGCGGAAGCCGCCAACGGCTTCATGAACGTCTCCGGCTTCGCCGAGCGGTTCACCTTCCACGGCTGCACGCGACTCGCGGTCAAGCTCGACTTCATCGCCGGCTGCGCGATGAAGGCCGTCGAGCTGACCGGCACCTCCGGCTTCCGCGGCGTGCAGGCGCAGATCGGCGAGATCCTGAGCTGGCGCGACCTGTTCTGGGGCATGTCCGACGCGATGGCGAAGTCGCCGGACACCTGGCTCAACGGCATGGTGCAGCCCAACGTCAACTACGGCTTCGCGTACCGGATCTTCATGGGCATGGGCTACCCCAGGGTCAAGGAGATCCTGCAGCAGACCCTCGGCAGCGGCCTCATCTACCTCAACTCCCACGCGAGCGACTGGCGCAACCCCGACGTGCGGCCGTACCTGGACCGGTACCTGCGCGGCTCGGACGGCGTCGAGGCGGTCGACCGGGTGAAGCTGATGAAGCTGCTGTGGGACGCCGTCGGCACCGAGTTCGGCGGGCGGCACGAGCTCTACGAGCGCAACTACTCCGGCGACAACGAGTCGATCCGGGTCCAGACGCTGATGATGTACCAGGCGACCGGCCGCGCCGACCCGCTGAGGGCGTTCGCGGATCGCTGCATGGCCGAGTACGACCTGGACGGCTGGACCCGGCCGGACCTGTTCGACGGCAGCGACCTGCGCCTGACGGGTGGCCTCTGAGGTCGATCGGACGGGCGGTTCTTTTCACCGCCCGCGACGGTCTCTACTGCGACGGTGCGAGTTCCGGATTGGATCGGTGACGCGATGCTGGCATTGGGATTGAGCGGTCATTTCGGCGGAGAGGACTCCGACCTCGTACCCGGACTGCCCGAGTCGTACTCGCACGACGCCGCGGCGTGCCTCGTCGCGGACGGCAAGCTCGTGGCCGCGGTGGAGGAAGAACGCTTCAACCGCATCAAGAAGACCACCAAGTTCCCCGTGAACGCGGTGCGGGCCTGCTTGGAGATCGCGGGCGTCGGGCTCGACGAGGTCGACGTCGTGGGCTACTACTTCGACGAGACGTTCAGCGACAACGCGCTCAACACCTGGTACGCGGCCATCCCGCAGATCCCGGTGCGGTCCGCGCGCCGGCTGATCCAGGACAAGCTCGCCGAGGGCCTCGGGGTGGAGGTGCCCGACGAGCGCGTCCTGTTCACCGGGCACCACTACGCGCACGCGTGGTCGTCCTTCCTGCGGTCCGGGATGGACGAAGCGCTCGTGGCGGTGCTCGACGGCCGCGGCGAGGAGGAGTCGGGCACGCTCTTCCGCGCCGACGCCGACGGCATGCACCCGTTGACCACGCACCCCGTGCACGCCTCGCTGGGCCTGTTCTACCAAGAGGCGATCAGCATGGTGCGGTACGGCTTCGGCGACGAGTACAAGGTGATGGGCCTCGCGCCCTACGGGGACGCCAAGAAGTACCGCGAGGTCTTCGACAGCCTCTACACGCTGCACGACGGCGGGCACTACGAGCTGACGCCGGGCACCCCGTGGCTCAACACGGTGGCGTCGCGGTTCCTCGCGGAGGGCTTCGCGCCGCGGCGGGCCGGCGAGCCGGTCACCCAGCAGCACAAGGACTTCGCGGCCGGCGTGCAGCAGATGCTGGAGGACGTCGTCCTCCACGTGCTGCGGCACTGGGCGGAGGTGACCGGGCTGCGCACGTTCTGCTTCGGCGGCGGTGTCGCGCACAACAGCAGCCTCAACGGCCTGCTCCTGCGCTCCGGCCTGTTCGACGAGGTCTTCGTGCACCCGGCGTCGCACGACGGCGGCGCGTCGGAGGGCGCGGCGCTCGCCGTGGCCCTGCAGGCCGGCTGGAACCGCCCCAAGCTGTCCCGCATGCGCACCGCGAGCCTCGGCCCGGACCTCGGTGACCGCGACGTGATCGGCAAGCGCCTGCACGCCTGGCGCGACCAGGTGGAGGTCGAGCACCACGAGGACATCGTGGAGGTCGCGGCGAACCTGATGGCCGAGGGCAACGTGCTGGGCTGGGCGCACGGCCGGTCCGAGTTCGGGCCCCGCGCGCTGGGCAACCGCAGCATCCTCGCCGACGCCCGCCCGGCGGACAACCGCACCCGGATCAACGCGATGGTGAAGAAGCGGGAGGGCTTCCGCCCCTTCGCGCCCGCCGTCACCGCGGAGGCCGCCGACACCTACTTCGACCTCACCGACACCAAGGCGGACCACGACTTCATGTCGTTCGTGGTCTACGTCCACGAGGACCGCCGCGAGGAGCTGGGCGCGGTGACCCACGTCGACGGGAGCGCGCGGGTGCAGGTGGTCGACCCGGAGCACAGCCCGCGGTTCCACCGGCTGATCCAGCGGTTCGGCGAGATCACCGGAACGCCGGTGCTGCTCAACACCTCGTTCAACAACAACGCCGAGCCGATCGTGCAGTCGGTGGACGACGTGGTGACCAGCTACCTGACCACCGACCTGGACTACCTGGTGGTGGAGGACTTCCTGGTGCGCCGCCGCCCCGAGGCCGTGGTGGACGACCTGGTCGTGCGGTTCCGGCCGGTCACCCGGCTGCGCAAGTCGTGGAACCACGTGGTCGGCCCGGACGCCGAGCACGAGATCTACCTCGACTACACCAACGGTCCGCGTTCGACGGTGTCGGCGGAGGTCTTCGCCCTGCTGGGGGCGGTGGACGGTCGCAAGACGCTGGCGGAGCTCGTCGGGGGCGAGGTGCCCGACGAGGTGCGGAAGGTGTTCTACGACCTCTGGCACAGCAGGCTGTTCGAGCTGCTGCCGCGGGAGGACGGCTGACGATGACCGCGTCCGACCTGGATCCCGACCTCCCGCCACCGGTCCACCTGGGCGTGCAGCGGCTGCTCGACACCGTGCGCCAGCAGGCGGAGCTGCCGTGGATCGACGCCGCGGGCCAGTGGGACGACCCGCTGTTCGACGCCTGGGTCAACTGCCTGGAAGCCGCGACGACGGTGGGCCGGGCGTTCTCCGCGCGCAACGCCAGGGACGGCGCGGACGAGCCGGACGCGAAGCTGGTGGACGAGCTGCGCGGCGCGCTGTCGGCGGCCCGGGCGGCGACCGCGTCGATCAGCTTCTCCCTGGTGGACACCACGGACCGGCAACGCCGGGGCTGAGGCCCTCGCGACACCGCCCGCGTCACCGGCACGACCGGTGACGCGGGCGGTTCGCCGTCAGGCGAAGGCCGTGGCGAGCTCGCGGATGACGTCGAGCCGGGTCGGGTCCTCGAAGCTGATGGACAGCTCCTGGATCCCGACCGCCTCGTACGCGGCGATGCGCTCCCGGATCGTGTCGATCGTGCCGATCAGGCCGTACTCGCCGAGGTCGCCGGGGTAGTTGTCGGGCGCCCACACCGGGATCGCGGCGCGGGCCTCGGCGTCGGTGTCGCGGATGATGCAGTGGGTCGTGGTGGTCTTCCAGATGTGGTCGTAGTCGCGGCCCAGGTCCTCGCAGTGCTTGCGGAGGATGTCGAGCTTGCGCCGGATGCCGTCCGGTGACTCGATGACGTTGCAGGCGTCGGCGAACTCGGCGACGATCTTGAGCGTCACCTTCTCGCCGGAACCCGCGATCAGCATCGGGATGTGCGGCGACTGCACGCCCTTCGGCTGGTTGATCGCGCCGTTGACCTGGTAGTACTTGCCCTCGAAGGTCGCCTCGTCCTCCGTCCACATGCGGTGGATCACCTGGACCGCCTCGCGGAGCTGGCGCAGGCGCTCGCCGGGGGTGCCGTACTCGTAGCCGTAGCCGACGTAGTCCGCCTCGTACCACCCGGCGCCGATGCCGAACGTGAGCCGCCCGCCGGAGATGACGTCCACAGTGGACGCCATCTTGGCCTGCAGCGCGGGGTTGCGGTAGTTGTTGCCGGTCACCAGCGGTCCGAGCCGGACGTTCTCGGTCTCCCTGGCCAGTGCGGTGAGCGTGGACCAGACCTCGAAGAAGGTCTCCTGCGACGGCGGCACGGTGTGGAAGTGGTCCGGCGCCCACAGCGAGTGGTACCCGCTGTCGTCGGCGGCCTTCGCGATCCGGACGATCGTCTCGAAGGCCTCCGCCGGGTCCGGGATACCCGCCAGGTCGTGGCCGAAGCCGGTGGGAAGGAACAGGCTGTACTTCATGCTCACGGCCTCCTGTGGTCAACGCACGGCGTGCGGACATCCGACCGGGGGAAGAGCAAGCAGCCCCCGGGAGTTGAGACCGGCCAGGGGGCCGAAAAGAACCGCGCTCGCGGTGCGGGAAGACGAATCAGGCCGGCGCGGTGGCGGGCAGCCCGAACTTCGCCACCAGGCCCGGGTCGACGAACAGCACGATCCTCGCGATCCCGTCGGTGGCCAGCGTGAGCACGGCGATCCCGAACGCCCGTCGCACGCCGTCCTCGTCCCGCCGGTACACCGCGGTCCCGGGCTGGCCGTTCGCCTCGACCGGCAGCAGGCGCCACTCGCCGGGCGTGCCGATGGCGTGCCGGGCGATGAACGGCGCGCACGTGCGCTTGCCGGCGAACCACGTCGCGCTCGGCACGGTCTCCAGGCGGGCGTCGGCGCGCAGCAGCCGTTCGAGCGCGGCGGCGTCGGACTCCTCGAAGGCCTTGATGTACTGGTCCACCAAGGCCCGGATCTCCGGCTCGTCGGGCTCGGTGACCCGGTCCATGTCGGCCGAGACCTCCTCCAACCGCGCCCGCGCGCGTTGCAGCATGCTCTTGACCGCCGTCGTGGTCGTGTCGAGCATCTCGGCGACCTCGCTGGCCGGGAACGCGAGGACGTCCCGCAGCAGCAGCACGGCCCGCTGCCGACCCGGCAGGTACTGCAGGCTCGCCACCAGCGCCAACCGCAGGCTCTCCCGCTCGCTCACGATCACCGCCGGGTCACCGGCCTCGCGGGCGCCGTCGTGGCCCCAGGCGGCGGAGGTGGAGATCGGCTCGAGCCACAGCACCCCCGGAGCGGCCGGGACCTGCGGCGTGTCCGGGTCGCCCGCCGGCCCGCCCAGGCCGGACGGCAGCATCCGCCTGCTGCGCTGCTGCAACGCCGTCAGGCTCGCGTTCGTCGCGATCCGGTACAGCCAGGCGCGCACCGACGAACGGCCCTCGAACCCGCCGTAGGACCGCCACGCCCGCAGGTACGTCTCCTGGACCACGTCCTCGGCGTCGTCGACCGAGCCGAGCATCCGGTAGCAGTGCGCCAGCAGTTCGCCCCGGTAGCTCTCGGTGTCACTGGCGAACTGCGTGTTGTCGGGCATTCAGCCTCCCGTGCGTGGCCGCCGACGCCCTTGACCCCGGCGGCGGCGCTGCGGTCGGCGGTCATGTGGGACGCTTCTAGGTGCACACGGTACTCGCTGGGTGACGCTCGCGAGGGCGGCCCGACGATCGCGCCCGCTCACCTCGGGCGACGCCTGGGGCCGTGCCGGGACGGTCGCGGCGGGTGTCCGCACAAGGGCGGAGGCCGGGGCGAGGCCCGCTGTCGGCGCGTGGGACGGCTGCCGGCACGAGGCCTGTTATTCGCACGATTGCAGCTGCCTGCGCAAGGCCCCGCTTTCGGCAGGTGGGCAGTCTCTGGTGCAAGGCCTCTGCTGTCGGCGCGTGGGGCGGGTGCCGGCGCAAGGTCTGTCATCAGCGCAACTGGTGTCCGCCGCCAGGTCCCCTGTCAGCGCAACGGCGGGTGCCGCGGCCAGGTCCCGCTGGTGGCGCGAGGGTAGGTGCCGCCGTCAGGCTCAGCTGGCGGTGCGAGGGCGGGTGGCGGTGCGAGGCCAAACTGTCGGCGCAAGGGGCGGCTATCAGCCGCGAGGGCGGGTGTCTGTGAGAGGCGAACACCCGCGTGCCCGGACCTGCGGTCTCGCCGTGGCCGGCCCCGCCGTGGCCCGGCCTGTCGCCGTGAGCCGGTGTCGCCGTGGGGTCGGTCTCGCCGGCCGATCCGCGGCCCGCCTGCGGAGCGCAACGGCGCCGCAGGCGGTGCGGCCGGGCGTCGGGGCGCCCTGAGCCGACTGCCGCTGATCAGCGAGCTGCGATCACTTGATGAACTCCGACGCGTAGCTGCGCAGCAGGTCGTGGTCGAACGGGTTCAGGAACGACACGGCCAGCTCCTGCACGCCGGCCTCCTCGTAGGCGGCGATCCGCTGGTGGATGGTCTCCACCGTGCCGACCAGGCCGTACTCGGCGACGTTGCCGGGGTAGATGGCGCCCATGAACGGCGGGGTGGCGGCAACGGCCTCCTCGTCGGTGTCGGCGATGATGCACAGCGTGGAGGTCGTCTTCGTGATCGCGTCGTAGTCGCGACCGACGGTCTCGCAGTGCTCCTTGAGGATGCCGAACTTGCGCTTGAGGCCCTCGGGGCTCTCGATGACGTTGCAGGCGTCCGCGAACTCGGCGACGATCTTGAGCGTCACCTTCTCGCCGCCACCGGCCACCATCATCGGGATGTGCGGCGACTGCAGGCCCTTGGGCTGGTTGATCGCGCCCTTGATCTGGTAGTACTTGCCCTCGAAGGTCGCCTCGTCCTCGGTCCACATGGCGCGGATGACCTGCACGGCCTCGCGCAGCCGGCGCAGGCGCTCACCGGCGTCGTGGAAGTCGTAGCCGTACCCGACGTAGTCCGGCTCGTACCAGCCCGAGCCGATGCCCATGGTGAACCGGCCGCCGGAGATGACGTCCGCGGTCGAGGCCATCTTGGCCTGCAACGCCGGGTTGCGGTAGCTGTTGCCGGTCACCATGTGGCCGAGCCGCACCCGCTGCGTCTCCCGGGCCAACGCCGTCAGCACCGACCACGACTCGAACAGGAACGCCTGCGAGGCCGGGACGGGGACGAAGTGGTCCGGCACCCAGGCCGCCTCGTAGCCGGCCTCGTCGATGGTCTTGGCGACACCGACCAGCGCCTCGAACGCCTCGGCCGGGTCGGTGAAACCCGCCAGGTCGTTGGTGAACCCGGTGGGCAGGAACGTGCTGTGTTTGATGGCCATCCTAGCTCTTTCCTCGTGGTGCGATCGGGCCGCGTCGGCCTGGCGGCGCGCGACGTCGAGCGGTGTTCTGGAGTAGAGACCGCGCGGTGGGCCGAAAGGAATCGCGCATCCCGTACGCCCCTCGGTATTCGCCCACGACGTGGAATATCGGCCCGCCGATCGGGTGCCCCGCAGGCCGGCGCTTGACAGCCGTCCCCCGGACGGGGGAAATGTGATGCGCGCCCACGCGGAATTCCCGGCTCGGCGCGGGTTCCCGCGTCCACCCGCTCGGCTCGCGCCCACCTTCACCCAGCACCGGACGAGGAAGCAGGCCCGTGATGCCCGAACTGCCCCTGACCCTGACCGACGCCGCGGCTGCACTGCGCTCCGGCGAGGTCACCAGCCTGGAGCTGACCGAGGCGGCCATCGCGGCCGCCGAGAGAGCCGACGACGCGCTCGGCGTGTTCCTGTCCCGCTTCGACGACGAGGCCCGCCGGGCCGCCCGACGCGCGGACGACGAACTGGCCGCCGGCACCGACCGCGGGCCGCTGCACGGGATCCCCATGGGCATCAAGGACATCATGCCCACGGTCGAGGGCCCGACCACGTCGCAGAGCCTGGTGTTCGACCGCGACTGGGGCGACGGCCACGAGGGGCCGGTCATCGCGCGGCTGCGCGCGGCGGGCGCGGTGATCACCGGCAAGACGACCACGATGGAGTTCGCGCTCGGCCTGCCCGACCAGGACAAGCCGTTCCCGCTGCCCCGCAACCCCTGGGACCTCTCGACCTGGGCCGGCGGGTCGAGCTCGGGCAGCGCGAGCGGGGTCGCCGCGGGCATGTTCTACGCGGGCATGGGCACCGACACCGCGGGCGGCATCCGCATGGCGGCGGCGTTCAACGGGGTCAGCGGGCTGATGCCGACCTTCGGCCGGGTGCCGAAGTCCGGCTGCCTGCCGCTCGGCTACAGCCTCGACCACATCGGCATGATCGGCCGCTCGGCGCGGGACTGCGCGGTGGTGCTCGCCGCCGTGGCGGGCCGGGACGAGAGCGACCCGGACTCGGTGGACGCGCCCTTCGCCGTGCCCGAGCAGCTCGACCACGACCTGTCGGGGCTGCGCATCGGCGTCGTCCGGGACGGGCATTTCCCCGACCACGGCGATCCCGCCACGGCCACCGCGTTCGAGGCGGCGCTGGCCCGGTTCGAGGAGGCCGGGGCGGAGCTGGTGGAGGTGTCGCTGCCGTACCGGGCCGAGGTGATGACGGTCCACCAGATCACGATGACCAGCGAAGGCCTCGCCTACCACCGGCCGGACCTGCACAAGCGGTGGGACGACTACTTCGCCGCCACCCGGTGGATGCTCGCGCAGGGCGCGCTGGTGTCGGGCGCGGACTACGTGCAGGCGCAGCGGGTGCGTCGGGTCGCCCAGCACGCGGTGGCCGAGCTGTTCGGCACGGTGGACCTGGTCGTGTGCCCCACGGCGTCGATGGGCGCGCCCTCCTACGCCGACCTGTCCGGCGACATCACCGCGCTCGGCGCGCTGATCCACACCGGCTACTGGGACTGCATCGGCAACCCGGTGCTGGCCGTGCCGATGGGTTTCACCGCCTCGGGGCTGCCGCTGTCGCTCCAGATCGCCGCGCCGGCGTTCGGCGAGGCGACGGCCGTGCGGGCGGGCGAGGCGTTCCAGGCGATCACCGACTGGCACCTGCGGGTGCCGGGGCTCGACCCGGGTACCGAGGTCGAGCCGCCGGCGCCGGGCGCCATGCCCGCCGCCGATCCCGCCGAGCTCGCCGCGGTGCGCGTGCTGTTCTCGGGCGCGACGCTGGCGCCGGCCGAGGGTGAGCTCCAGGCCTTCGCCCTCGGCTACCCGGACGTGCGGACTGCCGTAGCGGCCCTGTACGCGGTGCCGGAGGCCCGTTACGCCGATCCCGCGCTGCGCTTCGTGGCGGGTGGCAGGATCGTCGACTGGCGGAGGTGACGTCGGCCGGGAGTCGCGACCACGGTAATTCCGCGCAACCGGGAATTACTTCGGTGCGGCAATTTAGAAGTAGGCCGCGCGATGCCGAAGTCAAGACTATGGAGTCACGGGTCCGGCCACCAGGCCGGGCAGCTCAGCCGGATTCCAGGGGGTTCCCCAAATGACTGTCCAGGAAACTACGGGTGTGCGGGAAGTGATCGACGGTATCGCGAAGGCGTGGGCGAACAACGACCCCGACGCGTTCGCGGACCTGTACTCGGCGGACGCCAGCATGATCCTCTCGGGCGACCGCTACCTCAGCGGGCGCGAGGTCATCCGCGAGGTCGTGACGCAGCAGTTCAAGTCGGCCCACTCCGGGACGACCCTCCTGCAGAACATCGTGGACGTGCGGTCGATCGGCGAGGACGTGGCCGTGGCGATCACCGAGGGCGGCGTGCTGGCCCCCGGCGAGAACGTCCCGTCCGACGAGCGCTCCATCCGCGCGACGTGGGTGCTGCGCAAGGACAGCGACGGCTGGCTGATCGCGGCCTACCAGAACACCCGCACCTCCGAAGCCGCGCTGCCCGGCCTGTAGCCGACAGCCTCACCATCCCCCTGGCCGGCGTGCCGGGTGGTCCACGTCGTCGCACGACATCGGAAGCCTCGTGAGCCGTAGCGGTCGGAGGCGTTGAGGAGGATCAGGGTCATGGCCGCTGTGCAAGTCGGCATCGCGTTGCCGGTCCGGGAGACGGCGATATTGGGCTACCCCGACGCCGGCCCGCTGATGAAAATGGCCCAGCAGGTTGAGGAACTCGGTTTCGACTCGGTCTGGGTCGGCGATTCGTTCGTCGCCCGGCACCGGCTCGAGCCGCTCACCCTGCTGGCCGCCATCGCGATGCTCACCAACCGGGTCACGATCGGCACGGCGGCGCTGACCGCGGTGCTGCGCGACCCGCTCTACCTGTCCCACATCCTGGTGACGCTCGACCAGCTCGCCGGGGATCGGCTGCGGATCGCGCTCGGCACCGGGTTCCCGTTGCCCGCCAAGGAGGAGCTGGACGCGGTCACCACGACCTACGGCCAGCGGGCGGGTCGGATGGACGAGGCGGTCGAGTTCTGGAAGCGCCACTGGAGCGGCCGGGACGGCGACTTCGTCGGCAAGTACGTCGACCTGTCCGAGCTGGTCAACCAGTCGCCGCCGACCACGCCCGGTGGGCCGCGGATCTGGTTGGCCAGCAACGGGAAGCCGCGCGCGGTCGCCCGTGCCGGTGCGCAGTACGACGGGTGGCTGCCGGTCCGGATCGAGCCCGACGAGTACCGGAAGTCGCTGCGCGCGATCCGGGACACGGCGGAGGCCGCCGGCCGCGACCCCGGCGACATCGAGCCGGCGCTGTACGTCACCGTCAACATCAGCGACGACCCGGCCGAGGCGCTCGCGGGTCTCGAGGACTACACCGACCGGTACAACAACATGCCCATCGAACCCCTGCGGGCCTACCAGCTCTACTACGGGGGTTCCGCCGCGGACTTCACCGACTGGCTGGCGGAGTACGTCGAGGCGGGTGCGCGGCACATCGTGCTGCGGATGGGTTCCTTCGACCACTACGAGCGCAACGTCCGGGCGATCGCGGACGGCGTGATGCCGGGCCTGCACGCCATGAAGGTCGACTGAGATCGGGAGAGCGATGCGTTTCGCGGGCAGAGTGGCGCTGGTGACCGGTGGCGGCACCGGCATCGGCAGGGCGACGGCGGAGGCCTTCGCCGCGGAGGGCGCGACGGTGGTCGTGGCGGGCCTCGACGAGGAACCGCTGCGGCAGACCGCGAAGGCGATCGAGGCGGCCGGCGGCGAGGCCAGCTGGATCGTCCTCGACGTCACCGACGAGGCGGCCGTCGCGGAGATGGTCGCGACGACCGCGCAGCGGCACGGCGGGCTGGACGTCGCGTTCAACAACGCCGGCGTCATGGTGGGCGGCCGGGTCGCCGACCTGGACGCGGGTGACTGGGCGAGGGCCCTGTCGGTGGCGACCGGCACCTGGCTGTCGATGAAGCACGAGATCGGCTTCATGCGGGAGCACGGCGGCGGCGCCATCGTCAACATCTCCTCGATCATCGGCCCGCACAAGAGCATTCCCGGCACCGGCGGTTACGCGGCGGCCAAGGCCGCGATCACCGCCCTGACCAAGACCGCCGCGCTGGAGCACATCCGCGACGGCATCCGGATCAACGCGGTCAGCCCCGGCCCGATCGCCACACCGCTGTCGCTGATCCGCGGCGAGACCGAGGCCCAGCAGGCCGAGCGGATGAAGACGACCCTGCCGATCGGCCGGATCGGGGCCGTCGAGGAGGTCGCGCGCGCCGTGCTGTGGCTGGCGTCGCCGGACTCCTCGTTCACCGTCGGCGCCGACCTCGTCCTCGACGGCGGCGCGACCGCTTGAGCTCAACGACAGGAGAGACATGATTCTGGTGGTGGGAGCGACGGGCGTCGTCGGGCGCGAGGTCGTCGCGCAGTTGGTCGAGGCCGGGCAGGAGGTGCGGGCGCTGGTCCGCGACCCCGGTCGCGACCACGGGTTCGGCGGCGAGGTGAAGGTCGTCACCGGCGACCTCGGCTCGGTGGCGACCCTGACCGACGCCCTGACCGGCGTGGACAGCGCGTTCCTGCTCAGCGGCGGCGGGCCGGAGACGCCCCTGCACGACGCGAACTTCGCCGCCGCGGCGGCCCAGGCCGGTGTCCGCCACGTGGTCAAGCTGTCGATCATCGGCGCCGAGTACGGGTTCACCGACCTGGTCAGCACCTGGCACCTGGCCGGTGAACGGGCCGTCCGCCAGATCGGGCTGTGGCCCAACGGTCCGCAGTGGACGTTCCTGAGGCCGGGCGAGTTCAGCTCCAACGCGCGGCTGTGGGCCGTGCCGGTCCGGGAGCGCGGCGCGGTGTTCTGGTCGCAAGTGGACGTCAAGGTGGCCGTCATCGACCCGCGCGACGTGGCTGCCGCGGCCGTCACGGCGCTCACCACGCCGGGTCACGAGGGCAAGACCTACCGGATCGGCGGTCCGCGGGCGCTCGACGTCCGCGAACGGGTCGACATCCTCGCCGCGGCGCTGGGCAAGCCCCTCAAGCTGATCGAGGTGCCGATCGCCGACGTGGCGGACGCGGCGGCCAGGGCGGGGCGGCAGAAGCTCGTCGTGGAGACCACGATGGGCAACCTGGGCCGGCCGGAGTTCCAGGAGAAGGCGTCCCAGGTGCTCCCGACGTTCCAGGAGCTGGTGGGCCGCCCGCCGCGCACCTTCGAGGAGTGGGTGAACGACCACGTGGGTCTGTTCCGCTGAGTTCCGGCGTGCGCGGCGCTGCACCGCGCACGCCCCGACCCGAGCGGAAGCGGTGTGCCTGTCCTCGGGCACACCGCTTCCGCGTTCGTCGGCCGGAGCCTCTCCTCAGCTCGGCAGCCGGATCGACTGCTGGTGGTTGAAGACGTTGCGCGGGTCCCAGGTCTTCTTGGCCCTCTGGAGCCGCGGGTAGTTCCCCTTGTAGTACAGGTCGTGCCACGGGACGGACGACCTGTTCCACGTCGGGTCGCCGAGATCGGTGTCGGGGTAGTTGATGTAGCAGCCGTCACTGCGGCCGTTGGGCACCGGAACGCCGCCGGTGTCGGCGAAGACCGCGCCGTAGAAGTTGCGCAGCCACGTCCGGAACTTGGTGTCGTCGGCCGGGTTCGGCCAGTGGGTGATCCACAGCAGCTGGTAGGCGGAGTCGCGGTGGGAGTGCGCGGTCGTGTCGGGCGCGATGGCGTTGACCGCGCCGCCGTAGGAGGACAGCCCGACGCTGATCGCGGTGGTGTCCATGCCCGGCGCGGTCAGGTAGGTGTAGAACGCGTCGATCTGGGCATCGGTGAACGTGGTCCGCATGTACGCCGACTTGTAGTCCGCGCGCAAGGTGGGGTCGTTGAACGAGATGACGGCCTTGCCGACGTACTTCGTCGCCTGCAACCACGGCAGGGTGCGGGTTCCGCCACCCGAGGGCCCGACGCCGTTGAGCACGGTCTTCAGGTAGTCGTCCAGGATGGCCTGCGCGTTCGGCGCGGCGGCGTCCACCTGGGTCAGCAGCCCGAGGAAACCCTTCGACTGGTGGTTGAGGGTGATCTCGGCGTGCAGCACGCTGCCGGGGCTGTTGGGCGCGCTGTTGGCCACGTGCCACGTGCCGAAGTTCCGCAGCAGGTTGGCCAGCCCCGTCTTGGTCAGGCTCGCCCACGGGATGCCGATCTCGCTGAGCAGCACCTTCGCGGGCGGTCGGGGCAGGATCTTCGCGGGTTCGGTCGCCGTGACGCCGGGGGAGCGGAACAGGTAGCGCGTGACGACGCCGAAGTTCCCGCCTCCGCCGCCGGTGTGCGCCCACCACAGCTCGCGGTTGGGGTCGGTCGGCTCCCGGGTCGCGGTGACCGTGGTCGCCTTGCCGTCCGCGCCGACCACGACCACTTCCACCCCGTAGAGGTGGTCCACGATCAGGCCGTGGCGCCGGCACAGCATCCCCCAGCCGCCGCCGACGATGTGCCCGCCCATCCCCACCGAGTGGCAGATGCCGCCGGGCACCGTCACCCCCCAGGCGTGGTAGAGCTTCTCGTAGGCGTCGAGCAGGGTCGCGCCGGACTCGATGGCGACGGCGTTGTACCGGGAGTCGTAGTACACGGCGTCGAGGTTGGAGACGTCGAGCACGACCTTCACCGTGGGCTCGAACGGGAATCCCTCGAGGCAGTGGCCGCCGCTGATGACGCTGATCCGCTTGCCGGCGTCCACCGCCGCCTGCACGGCGGGCGCGACCTGGGAGGCCGCGCCGACGACCCGCACCATCTCGGGTTGTCCGATGAACCGCTGGTTGAGCTGCCTGCGGACAAGGTCGGCGTAGTGGGGATCGCCCGGCAGGACGGTGGCCGCGTCGATCGTCGTGCGGGAGCCCAACTCGGTCTCCGCCGTCGCGGTGGCGGTGCCGAGCACCGGCGCAGCGGTGATCGCGACGGCCGCCGAGCCCTTGAAGAGGCGACGGCGGGAGAGTCTGTTGGACGGTAACTCAGCGTTACGTTCGTGGGGCATCCAGTAGTCCTTTCTCACTGCTTCATAACCCGATAGGAGCATCGGATCGAGAAAAGGAGCACGGATAGCGAACTTTACGCCTCGGGAGTAATAAATGTTACCCGCGAGTATGTGGTCGGAATCACACCCTCAACGGTGCGGTATTTCGTATTCGTCGAAATCTTTTCCGGTAATTCGGGCATGCCGAATCCACGCCCTCCCGGAAATCGGAAGGCGTGGATTCGGTGTGAGTTCTCGTCAGTCGAGGGTGCCGAGCGCCGCCAGGATGTCGGTGGTCTCGGTGCGGGTGGTGTAGTCGGGCTGGATGTCGATCCACCGCAGCACGTGGTCGCGGTCGACCAGGAGCACCGCGGGCATCGGCAGGTTGGTGGAGCCGTCGCTGTTCAGCTTCGTCACGTCGTTGCCGAGCCGGACCAGGGTCGCCAGCGCGTCGGCGGTCGGCGTGGTGGCGAAGCCCAGCTCGGTGGCCAGCTTGTTGCCCGGGTCGGACAGCACGGGGAACGTCAGCGAGTTCTTGTCCCGCGTCGCGGCGGTGCCCTCGGGCTTCTGCGGGCTGAGGCCGATCAGGGCGATCCCCCGCTCGGCGAGCACCGGCAGCAACTCGGCCTCGTAGGCGTTCAGCGCCATGTTGCAGTACGGGCCCCAGGCGCCGCGGAACGTGACGATCACGGCGGGGCGGCCGTCGGCCACCTCGTACAGCGACGTCGCTTCCCCGTCCGCGTCCAGCAGTGCCACGTCGGGCACCTTCGCGCCCGGCTTCGCGGCCCCTGCCGGCACGCCCGCGGCCCTGAGCTGGGCCTGTTCGGCTTCGAACGGGGTGAGCAGGCCTTCCGGCGCCTGGCTGGTCATGGAGGCCGTCAGCGCTGCGCTCCGGGCGACGAGCGACTGGGTGTTCATGTGGTTCTCCTCGGTTCGGGTCCATCGGAGGCCCTGGCGGCACGGCCCGAGTCGGTCCGGGCACCGCCGGGGCGCTCCGATCTAGAGACCCGGTGCCGGGCGCAAAGGGATCGCTTGTGGCGAGCACGACGTGGACACGCCGATTCCTGTCCGGCCTCGCCGGGGTCATAGGTGACGACGGAGCGACCGTCCGAGACCGACGAGGGGTGCCTGTATGACCGTGGACATCTCGATCGCCCCGCCGGATCCGACGCCGAGTGGGTCGTCGATGCGACGCGCGTTGCGCCGTGCCGCCGATGGTGCGGTGTTGGACGTGACCGAGGCCGCGGTGCTGTTGCACGCGCGTGGTGAGGACCTGGAGGCGTTGCTGCGGGCCGCGGGTCGGGTGCGCGACGCGCATCTGGTGGCGGAGGGTCGGGCGGGGGTGGTGACCTACAGCCGCAACGCGTTCATCCCGTTGACGCGGTTGTGTCGGGACCGGTGTCATTACTGCACGTTCGCCACGGTGCCGCACAAGCTGCCGGCGGCGTTCCTGGAGCGCGACGAGGTGTTGGAGATCGCGCGTGCGGCGGCGGCGCAGGGCTGCAAGGAGGCCCTGTTCACGTTGGGCGACCGGCCGGAGGAGCGGTGGCCGCAGGCCAAGGAGTGGCTGGAGGCCCGCGGCTACTCCTCCACCCTGGACTATGTGCGGGCGTGTGCGATCGCGGTGTTGGAGGAGACCGGGCTGCTGCCGCACCTGAACCCCGGCGTGCTGAGCTGGGAGGAGTTGCAGCGGCTGCGTCCGGTGGCGGCGAGCATGGGCATGATGCTGGAGACCACGGCGGAGCGGTTGTGGTCGGAGAAGGGCGGCCCGCACTACGGCAGCCCCGACAAGGAGCCCGCGGTCCGGTTGCGGGTGCTCACGGACGCGGGCCGGGTGAACGTCCCGTTCACGACCGGGATTCTGATCGGGATCGGTGAGACGATCACCGAGCGCGCGGAGTCGTTGTTGGCGATGCGGGGGATCGCGCGGCAGTACGGGCACATCCAGGAAGTGATCATCCAGAACTTCCGGGCGAAGCCGGACACCGCGATGCGCGGCATGCCGGATGCGGACCTGCACGAACTGGCCGCCACGATCGCGGTCGCCCGACTGGTCATGCCGTCGTCGACGAGTGTGCAGGCCCCGCCGAACCTGGTCGGCGAGGAGTTCGCGTTGATGTTGCGGGCGGGGATCGATGACTGGGGTGGTGTGTCGCCGGTGACCCCGGATCACGTCAACCCCGAACGCCCGTGGCCCCACGTGGACGTCCTCGCCGAGCACACTCGCGCAGCGGGCTTCGACCTCCAGGAACGGCTCGCGGTCTATCCCCGCTATGTGACGGCTACCGCCGGGCAGTGGATCGACACCCGCCTCACCGCCCACGTCTCCGCCCTGTCCCGCGCAGACGGCCTGGCCGACCCCGACGCCCCGGTGGTGGGTCGCGAGTGGCAGGAACCCGACGGCGGTCTGGACACCTACGGCCGCGCGGACCTCAACACCGCCATCGACACCGAGGGCCGTACCGAGGACCGGCGTGGCGACTTCGACAGCGTCTACGGCGACTGGGCGTCGTTGACGGTCCCCAAGGCGATCGAACGGTTGCCCGAGGACACCGCCCGCGCCCTCCGTCTCGCCGCCGACAACCCGGCCGGGATCCTGGAGGACACCGACGCGGCGATGGCGCTGCTGACGGCCGACGGTCCGGCGTTGGAGACGATGACCCGGCTTGCGGACGAGTTGCGTGCCGAGGTGGTCGGCGACGATGTCACCTATGTGGTGAACCGGAACATCAATTTCTCGAATGTCTGTTATGTCGGGTGTCGGTTCTGTGCGTTCGCGCAGCGTGAGCGGGACGCGGACGCGTTCCGGCTCTCGATCGCCGAGGTGGCCGACCGGGCGCAGGAGGCGTGGGACGCGGGCGCGACCGAGGTCTGCATGCAGGGCGGCATCGACCCGAAACTCCCGGTCACCTACTACGCCGACGTCGTCCGCGCGATCAAGACCCGCGTGCCCGGCATGCACGTGCACGCGTTCAGCCCGATGGAGATCGTCGCCGCCGCCACCAAAGCCGGGGTGAGTGTGCGCGAATGGCTCACCGAGTTGCGGGAGGCGGGTCTGGACACCATCCCGGGCACGGCCGCCGAGATCCTCGACGACGACGTGCGCTGGGTGCTGACCAAGGGCAAACTGCCCGCCGCCACCTGGCTGGAGGTCGTCGCGACCGCGCACGAGGTCGGGATCCGGTCCTCCTCGACGATGATGTACGGCCACGTGGACCATCCCGGGCACTGGCTCGGCCATTTCCGGGCGTTGGCGGCGTTGCAGGACCGCACCGGCGGCCTGACCGAGTTCGTCGGGCTGCCGTTCGTGCACCGCAACGCCCCCATCTACCTCGCCGGCGTCGCCCGTCCGGGGCCGACGCGGCGGGACAACCGGGCCGTGCACGCCTTCGCCCGCCTGGCCCTGCACGGCCGCGTCGACAACGTCCAGTGCTCCTGGGTCAAGCTCGGCGACGACGGCACCGCCGAAGTCCTCCGGGGCGGCGCCAACGACCTCGGCGGCACCCTCATGGAAGAGACCATCAGCCGCATGGCCGGCTCCGAACACGGCTCCGCCCGCACCGCCACCCAGCTCCACGCCACCGCGGCCCTCGCCGGCCGTCCGGCCCGCCAGCGCACCACGACCTACGGCCGAGTGGATCACCCGGCGCCGGCGATCGGCGGCGCGCCGACCGGCAACACCGCAACTCGGAAGATGCCGGTGTGACCGCCACCGAACACGATCGGCGGAGGCCGAAAGCGGAACGGTTCCGGGCGGCCCCCTCGTCGGGGGCGCCGAGGGGAACGCGGGGGAGACCATGACCAGTACGACCACACCGGACACGGGTCGGGCGCGCAACGAGGAAGTCAGGGTGCGGGAGGTGCTCGACGGCATCGTGCGCGCGTGGGCGGGCAAGGACGCGGACGCGTTCGCCGACGCCTACACCAAGAACGCCAGGATGATCCTGTCGGACAACCGGTTCCTGCGGGGCCGCGAGGTGATCCGGAACGCGGTGACCGAGCAGTTCGCCGCCGCGGACCGGGGGACCACGCTGGTGCAGGACGTGGTGGACCTGCGGTTCCTGCAACCGGGCGTCGCGTTGGTGATCACCGAGGGCGGCGACCTCTCGCCCGACGACGCCGAGTCGGCGACCGGGTCCGTCCGCGCCACCTGGGTGCTGGCCAACGGCCTGGACGGCTGGCGGATCGCCGCCTACCAGAACACGCCGATCCCCGACGAGACACGGCCCGGTGGCTGACCGGGGGAGGCGCGGCGCGGTGGACCTCGTGGTCCCGGTGAAGGGGTTGGCGCGGGCGAAGACCAGGCTGGCCGACGTGGCCGCGGACCCGGTCGCGCGCGCGGCCCTGGCGCTCGCGTTCGCCCTGGACACCCTGACCGCGGTCACGGCCGCGGCGGGAGTGCGCCGGGTGCTGGTGGTCACGTCCGACCCGGCCGTGGTGGAGGAGGTGGCCGCGCTGGGCGTCGAGTCGTCCCCCGACCCCGGCGCCGGGTTGAACGCGGCGGTCCGCGCGGGCGCCGGGGTGCTGCGGCGTCGGGACCCGAGCGCGGCGGTCGGCGTGCTGCACGCCGACCTCCCGGCGCTGCGACCGGCCGAGCTGTCCTCGGCCATCGCGAGCGCGGACGGGCGCCGCGCCTTCTGCGCCGACCGCCCGGGCACCGGGACGACGCTGCTGCTCGCCGCGCCCGGCACGGACCTGAACCCCCGGCTGGGCGTCGGATCGGCCCACGCGCACGAGGTCGGCGGCGCGGTGGCGTTGACCGGTGACTGGCCCTCGCTGCGGTGCGACGTCGACACGGGGGAAGACCTGAGCATCGCGACCGCCCTCGGCCTGGGCCCGCACAGCGCGACCCTGGTCGCGGCCGAACGCTGAGGTCGCGCACGCCGGGTGCGGGGGGCTCGCGACCGGTGTGGTGGCGGGGTACGGTCGGCGTCCCGATCGCGGACGTGGAGGGCTGGGCGATGCTTGCGCAGGTTCGAACCGGGGCGTTCACCGCGATCGACCGCCGCGACGGGGCGCACGCGGGCCCGGAGAGCGACGACGTCTGATGCTGCCGGTCGACGACCTCGGCGAACCGGTCCCGCTGCCCGGCCCGCCCACCCGCGTGGTGAGCCTGGTGCCTTCGCTGACGGAGGCCCTCGTCACCGACGCGGTCGACCCCGCTGTCCTCATCGGTGCCACGGACTACTGCACGCACCCGCCCGACCTCGACGTCACCCGGGTGGGCGGCTCGAAGTACCCGGTGGTGGACCGGGTGCTCGCGCTGCGGCCGGACCTGGTGCTGGCCAACAGCGAGGAGAACCGCCCCGAGGACGTGGAACGGCTGCGTGCCGACGGCATCCCGGTGTGGGTCACCGCCGCACCCGCCACCGTCCCCGCCGCGCTGGGCTCGCTGCGCCGCCTGCTCGGCACGGCGTGGGACGTGGAGCCGGACTGGCTGGTCGAGGCGGAGCGGCTGTGGCGCGAGGTGACGCCGCCGTGGACGCGGGCCGTGGTCCCGGTGTGGCGCAAGCCGTGGGTGGTGCTCGGCCGCGACACGTTCGCCGGCGACGTCCTGCTGCGCCTGGGCGTGGTCAACGCCTTCGCCGACCACCCCGAGCGCTACCCGCGCCCCGAGCTGCGCGAACTGCAGGACGCCGACCTCGTCGTGCTGCCCGACGAGCCGTACCTGTTCACCCCGGACGACGGCCCGCAGTTCTTCCCGGGCCTGCGCCCCGTCCACGTCTCGGGCCGCCACCTGACCTGGTACGGCCCGTCACTGGTGGACGCGCGCGCGTCGTTGGAGGCGGCGCTGCGCCCCTGACGGGCCGAGTGTCCGGGGCTACGGGCACACGGGCCCGTGCCAGGCCGCCTCCGGCAGCGCGCCGGGCTCCACCTCGGCCGGTCCGTTGCGCGCCAACCGGCACAGCTGGGCCACCCACGGCGGCTCCTCGGCCACCACCTCGACCGACGACGCGTCCTGGCCGAACCACGCGGGCACGCCCCAGAACCGGTTGCGCTGCCACCGCCGGGTGAGCAGCCCGGGTCCGGTGAAGTCGGGTGACAGCTCGACCAGCACCTCGTCGGCGTCGGCGCCGAACCGAAGGCCGACGACGTTGAACCGCTGGTCCGTCAAGGGCAGCCGGTCCACCCGTGCCCGCGTGTCCAGGTCCCACACCTCGACGCCCTGCCCCCAGTAGAGCGCCAGGTACCGGCCGCCGGGGTCGATCGCGGGCCGCGCGAAGCTCCCGTCCGCGAAGTCCAGGCTGCCGGGCGCGATGTCGGCGTCGGACAGGTAGGCGCCGTCCGCGAGCCGGTACCGCCGCCAGCGCTCCTCGGAACCGGGCACCTCGACCATCAGCTCGTCGCGCACGGGGTTGTGCACCAGGCTGAAGTCCGACCCGTCGAACACGTTCCCGTCGAGCCGGTAGGGCCCGGCTACCTGTCGGCGGTCCGGCAGGTCCCAGACGCTCACCGTGTCGTTGTGCACGACCAGCGCGCGCCGGTGGTCCAGGAACCGCACGGCGGTCACCCCGGTGGAGGACGAGGCGGACAGGTGCGGCGCGGTGAACTCGCCCAGCGGCGCCAGGTCCGGCAGCCGCCACACCCGCACGGTCGGGTCGCCGGCCACCGACGTGGTCAGCACCCGGTGGTCCGGTGAGGCGGCCAGCCAGACCCCCGAGCCCGTCCGGTCCGCCGACCGCGCGGGCACGACGGCAGGCCGTGCCGCGACGAGCTCACCCGTGCCGGTGTCCCACACCTCAACCTCGTCGGAGTTGGACACCTGCACCCGGTGCCCCGGGATCGGCAGCACGGGGCCCGAGGAGTACGGGTAGTGGTCGTAGTACCGCGACCGCTCCCACCCGGTCATCGGCGGCAGCCGCAGCACCAGCGCCGAACCGGAGGCGATGAGCACCACCCGGTGCCCACCGTCCTCGTCGGACAGCAGCCGGACGGGCCGGAAGCCCGCGGGCACCTCGGCGTGCCGCGTCGGCTCGCCGTCGCGGAGCACCGTGACGCTCTGCTCACCGGACACCGCGAGCCACCGCCGGTCACCGCCGAACACCACCTCGTGCTCGCAGTCCGGCGTGGTCTGCGCGGCGTGCAGCGCGCCGGTGAGCACGCCACGCGCGCGCCACTGCCCGTCGCACTCCAGGTACACCGGCTCGGACACACCCACGTCGGCCACCCGCGCGCCGGCGGGCACGGCGAGCGGACGTGACCCGGCCGGCGACAACGCCGTGGTCACCGCACCGGTCACGACCACCAGCTCGCCGGTGTCCAGCACGGCGACGGGTCGCGGGTGGTCGCTGAGCCCGGCGAACCCCGGGTCGCCCGGCGAGCCGGCGAACCGCCCGTCGACGGACACCGGGTCGGCGCCGGCGAGGTCGACCACCCGGTAGTCGGAGCTCGGCGGGTCGGCCAGGATGAACGCGGCCAGCCACCGCCCGGTCGGGTCGGCCACCAACCGGTTGCCGAACCCCTCGATCCGCCGGGTGACCTCACCGGTCCGCGCGTCCCACACGACCGTCCGCGGACCGGCGCGTGCGACCACGAAGTCGTCGCCGAGCCAGGTCGGCTCGTACGCGCCCAGCTCGTCGGACTCGCGCAGCCCGACCGGAACGGCGGGCACGCGGGTGACGTCCCAGGAGGTCAGCCGCCGGTCCTCGGCGATCGTGACGATGCGCGTGCCGGAGCGGTTGACGTGCTTGGCGTCGGACACGCCGTCCAGCAGCAGTTCGGCGTGCCGCAACCCGGTGTACGCGGTGTGCAAGGCGGTCCGCGTCGCCATCGAGTCGTGCGTGCGGTAGGCGCGCAAGGCCAGCAGCAACCCGTTGCGGTCACCGCTGTAGGCGCCGCGCCGCAACAACGTGTCGGCCGCGCCGACCGCGCGGTTCTCGGCGTCGACGGCACGGGTGCGGACCACGATCACGCCCACCGCGACGAGCATCAGCACCACCAGCTCGACCACCGCGACCCGCCAGAAGGCCCGCCGGACCGAGGCCCGCCGCCCGGCGGCGACGAACTCCCGTTGCGCCGGCTGGAAGTCCGGCTCGCGGTCGCGCAGCTCGTGCCGTGCCCGCCGCAGCGCGCTGCCCCTGGGCAGCAACGCCCGTTCCCGCGTCCGCGACCACCTGGTGACGTCGCGGTCCAGCTCGTCCTGCCACGCCCGGAAGTCGCGGTCCTCCTCGGCCCACGTCCGCAGCCGGTCCCACCGCCGGATCAGCGTCTCGTGCGCCAGCTCCACGGTCCGGCCGTCGCTGGTGGCCAACCGGGTGGCCGCGAGCGCCTTGGCCGACGACGGGTCGTCCAGGTCGTCCAGCCGCAGCACGCGCCGCACGAACCGGTCCGGCTCGACCGGGCTCACGAGCTGCACCAGCAGCCGCCGCACGTCCTCCTCGGGGCCGATCGTGCGCCAGACGCGTTCGGCGTAGTCCGCGACCGCGCCCGGCACGCCACCCAGCGCCTGGTACGCGTCGTGGGTGAGCACGCCGCGTTCCTGCTGCTCCCACAACAAGGTGAGGGTGAACTGGAGCAGCGGCAGCGGGTTGCGCTCGTGCGCCACGTCGTCCAGCAGCACCCGCACCAGCCCTTCCTGGTACACGGGCATCCCGACGCGGTCCAGCGGCCGTTCGACCATCTCGCGCAGGTTGTCGTCGGAGGTGGTGACCAGGACCAGGTGCTCGGCGAGCACGCCGAGCCGACGGTCGGACAGCAAGGCGTCCAACGCCCGCGTGCCGACGGTGAGCACCACGTGCCGCCGAGGCCCGCGCAGGGCGAGCAGCGCGGCGAGCAGGTCCGGGGTCTCGGCCGGGAACCGCGCCAGCGCCTCGTCCACCTGGTCGGCGACCAGCAGCACCCGCTCGTGGCCGTGGCGGCCGGACCACCGGTCGACCGCGTCGGCCAAGCCCTCGGCGGTCAGCTCCTCGACGTCGAGCGCGGCCGCTGCCGCCTGCCAGGGCGTGCTGCCGGAAGCGGGCCGGAACACGACCGAGCCCGGCCGCCGGGGCACCACACCGGCCAGCACCAGCGACGACTTGCCCGCGCCCGACTGGCCGGTGACGACCGCGAGCCCGGCGCCGTCCAGCCGCGCCAGCACGTCGTCCACCAGTCGGTCGCGGCCGAAGAACCACTCCGCGTCGCCCGGCTGGAACGCGTCCAGGCCCCGGAACGGCGACGGTTGTGGCCGGGCCAGTTCCGGCAGGCTCTCGTGCAACGCGGCGGCGCCGAGGGCGTAGGCGGTGCGGCGTTCCGGGCGGCTCTCCACCTCGACGGTCATGCCGATCACCGCGCCGGTGTCGACGTCGATGACCGGGCCGCCGCTGAAGCCCCGGCTCATCGGCAGGCCGTGCGCCCGGTCGTCCTCCACCTGGAGCTTGCCCTGGGCGCTGCGGCCGACGACCGTGCCGGTCGACCACACGCCGTCGAGCCTCCGGTGGGGCACGCCGAACGCCCGCACCCGCCGTCCCCGCACGTCCGGCAGGTCGACCAGGCTCACCGGCCGCACGTCCGGCGGCGCCGCGGCCGGCCGGAGCCCCGCCACGTCCCGCTCGACGTCGAGGTGCACCACCTCCGCCACCACCCGGTCGGGCCCGACCAGCGGGAAGTCGACCTCCATCCCGGGGCCGACGACGTGCGCGCAGGTGAGCACGAGGTCCGGCGCGACCAGGAACCCCGCGCCGACAGGCGTGCCGTCGCGGAGGACGCGGGCGGTGAAGCGGTCCATCAACCGCGGAACCGGTCGGTCGCCGCGAGCAGCGCGCGCAGGATGCCCGGCTCGTCGAACGCGTGCCCGGCGTCCGGCACCACCACCAGCTCCGACCCCGGCCACGCCCGGTGCAGGTCCCAGGCCGTCACGGCCGGCGTGGCCAGGTCGTAGCGGCCCTGCACGATCACGCCCGGGATGCCCGCGAGCTTCCCCGCGTCACGCAACAGCTGCCCCTCCGCCAACCACCCGCCGTGCCGGAAGTAGTGGTTCTCGATCCGCGCGAACGCCAGCGCGTACCGGGGCTGCGCGAACGTCTCCACCAACTCCGGGCGGGGCAGCAGCGTGACCGTCGACCCCTCCCACACGCTCCACGCCACCGCCGCCGGTTCGCGCACGGCCGGGTCCGGGTCGTTCAGCAGCCGCCCGTAGGTCTCGATCACGTCCGCGCCCTCGGGCACGCGTGACACGACGTCCTCCCACGGCTCCGGGAACAGGAACCCCGCGCCGCCGCCGTAGTACCAGTCGAGTTCCTTGCGCCGCAACGTGAAGATGCCCCGAAGCACCAGCTCGGTCACCCGCTCCGGGTGCGTCTGGGCGTACGCCAGCGCCAGGGTCGACCCCCACGACCCGCCGAACACCTGCCACCGGTCGACGCCGAGGTGCTCGCGGACCTGCTCCAGGTCGGACACGAGGTGCCAGGTGGTGTTGTCCGACAGGTCCGTGCCGTGCTCGGACGCGTGCGGCAGGGACCGGCCGCAGCCCCGCTGGTCGATCAGCACGATCCGGTACGCGGCCGGGTCGAACAGCCTGCGGTGCACGGGCGCGCAACCGCCGCCAGGCCCGCCGTGCAGGAACACCACGGGCTTGCCGTACGGGTTGCCGCACACCTCCCAGTAGACGCGGTTGCCGTCGCCGACGTCGAGCAGGCCCTGGTCGTAGGGTTCGATCTCGGGGTACATGGGGCCCACTCTGCCCGAGAGCGCCGTCGAGTGGATCACCCGGTGATGTCCACGTCGCCGGTCAGCGAGCCGGTCTGCAGCACGTGCCCGGCCAGCGTGCCGCCCTCGGTGACGGTGACCGTGTTGACGGTGTTGTTGACGATCTCCCGCGCCTGCGCGGAGTGCGCGTGGCGGGCGAACGCCGACGTGATCATGCCGATGGTGCGCCGCCACGGGCTGTGAGCGCCGGCCGGCGGCCCCGCGTCGCTGGACACCATGGCGGACCGCCCCGTGCCGAACCCGAGTGGTGCATTCCGCCGTGATCGTGGCACAGGCGTTCCGGTCGCGGCCCGCACAAATCGTGGCCCGCACCGCTTCGGGAATCGCCGGGCGAGGTAGTCCGCAGCCGAGCTGTTCCGCCTCACCGCGCATTCGCCGGCGCTGCGTGGAAATGCACGTGGTCGCCGTGCCGGCCGGAGCCCGCACGGCGACCACGGTCACGAGATCAGTGGAAGGTGTGCTCGGGGCCGGGGAACTGGTGGCCCTTCACCTCGGCCGCGAACTGCTCCGCCGCCGACTTCATCACGCCCGCCACGTCGGCGTACCGCTTCACGAACCGCGGCGCGCGCCCGCGGCGCAAGCCCATCATGTCCTGCCAGACGAGCACCTGCGCGTCGGTGTCCGGTCCCGCGCCGATGCCGACGGTCGGGATCACCAGGTCGTGCGTGATCTGCTTGGCGACCTCGCTGGTCACCATCTCCAAGACCACCGCGAACGCGCCCGCGGCCTCGACGGCGTGCGCGTCCTCGACCACCGAGTCGAACGCGTCGTTGCGGCCCTGCACCCGGTAGCCACCGAGCTGGTGCTCGCTCTGCGGGGTGAACCCGATGTGCGCCATGACCGGGATGCCCGCCCGCACGATGGCCTCGATGTGCGGTGCGAAGTGCTTCCCGCCTTCGAGCTTCACCGCGTGCGCGCGGCCTTCCTTCATGAACCGCACGGCCGTCGCCACGGCCTGCTCGACCGACACCTGGTAGGAGCCGAACGGCAGGTCGGCCACGACCAGCGACCGCTTCACCGACCGGGTCACGCCCCGGACCAGCGGGATCAGCTCGTCCACGGTCACCGGCAGCGACGTGTCGTAGCCGTAGACGTTGTTGGACGCGGAGTCGCCGACCAGCAGCACCGGGATGCCCGCCTCGTCGAAGAGCTCCGCGGTGTACATGTCGTAGGCGGTGAGCATGGGCCACGGCTCGCCGCGTTCCTTCAGCTCCCGCAGGTGGTGGATGCGCACCTTCTTGCCGGAGGGGGCGCTGCCCGCCCCGTTGCCGTAAGGCGCGGTTACCTCTGTCGAGGTCATCGTCGACCGTCCTCCCTCGGGGCCGGCTTCGTCGCTGGTCCCCGGGACCTTGTTGCACGGTTACGCGACCAGCGTGACACCGACGCCGGGGTAATTGCGCGTAGTGCGAGACGCTTCACATGGTCCGTCCGCCACATCGCGCACGACGCCGGACGGGAGTACCGTGCCCCCTCCGCCGCGCCCCTCCCGCTCACCCGCCGCGCAACGCCGCGAGCACCGCCAACGCCACCGCGTCCGGCCGGTCGACCGGCACCATGTGCCGACTGCCCGGCACCCGCACGGCACGCCCGGTCGGGGTCGACGCGGCCAGCGCCACGTGCGCCGCGCACTCCCGCCGACCCGCCGTGAGCACGGTGAACGGCACCGGCGGCAACGGCCGGAACGCCCGCAACCGCTCCACCGCGGCCACCTGCGCCGGGTAGGACGCCAACTCCTCCAGCACGGCCCGCGTCACCGACGGCCGCCCGTACACCGACCGCACCACCGCGGGCGAGGCCGGATCACGCCGGCCGAGCGTCGACCCGCGCACCACCCACCGCCGCAGCCGCAACCCCTGGGCGGCCACGAGCGGGTCCAGCCCGGCCCGCAGCACCCACCGCGCCACCAGCGCCGACAGGTCGAACGGCCGACCGCCGCCCGGCGCCTCCGGATCGGGGTCCACCAGGACCACCCCGCGCACCCGACCCGGCCGCAGCCGCGCCCACGCCTCCACGTGCAGCGCGGCCATCGAGTGCCCCACCAGCACCGCCGACGGCTCACCGGCCAGCACGGCGTCCAGCACGGCCACCTCACGGGCCAGCGTCGCGGGCGCGAGCGCGGGCCCGGACCACCCCGTGCCCGGCCGGTCGAACACCAGCACGCGCGCGTCGGGCAGCAACGCCACCACCGCGTCCCAGTCGAACCAGGCGCCACCCAGCGCCGAGCTGAGCACCACCGCCGGCCCGTCGACACGCCCGGATGACCGCAGGTGCACGCGACCCGCGAGGGAGGCGACCATGGTGGACAACCGGAACCTCCTTGGAGCGTGTCGTGGCGGTGGCCAGGTGGAAGTGGCGGACGGCGGGAGTGGTCGCGACCGTCGTCCAGGTGGCGGCCGCGGCGTCGCTCCTGCTGTTCCTGATCGACGAGGAGTCCGACCTCGCCAGGGGCATTCTCCGGGTCTCGTACCTGCTGGGCCTACCCGTCGAGGCGAACCTGTTCATCGCCCTGGTGCTGGTGGTGCTCGGCGCGGCCCTGCGCAGGCGCAAGAGAGCCGCGCTGTGGACGTTGCTGCTGTTCCAGGTGCTCAACGCGGGCGTCGTGCTGCTCCTCATCATCCGCTACTGGATCGACCCGGGACCGTTCCTCGGCCCCGACGAGCCGCCGGACCGGTTGGGGGTGACCGTCGACCTCGGCAGCTTCGTCGTCGTCACGGTCGCGGTCATCGTGCTGCTGCTGGCGGTCAGGGACGCGTTCCCGGCCGAGCTGGCCGCCGGCGCCTGGCAGCGGACGCTCGTCGTCCTCGTCGGCGGGATCCTGGTGCTGTCCCTGCTCGGCTGGGGCCTGACCGAGCTGTTCCCGGGGCACCTGCACGGCACGTGGCACAAGCTGGGCTGGGCGGCCAACCAGATCACCGGCGAGGTGCTGCCCCAACGCCGCGGCGGCGAGGGCCCGCCGTGGCTGGGCGTCCTGCTGGGGTTCGGCGGGATGCTCGTCGCGATCGCCGCGCTGCGGGTGTTCTTCCGCGGCGTGCGGTCGAGCCGGTCCCTGGACGACGCCGAGGAGCTGGCCGTGCGGCGGCTGCTGGCCGCGCACGGCGAGCCGGACTCGCTCGGCTACTTCGCCACCCGCCGCGACAAGAGCGTGGTGTTCGCCCCGAACGGCCGCGCCGCGCTCACCTACCGCGTCCTCGCCGGCACCACGCTGGCCGGCGGCGACCCCGTGGGTGACGAGGAGGCGTGGCCGCAGGCGGTGCAGGCGTGGCTGGCCGAGGCGCGGCGGTACGGCTGGCTGCCCGGCGTGCTCGGCGCGAGCGAACGCGGCGCGCACGTCTACGCGGCGGCGGGCCTCAAGGCGTTGGAGATCGGCGACGAGGCCGTGCTGGACGTGCGCGAGTTCACCCTGACCGGTCCCGAGCGCCGGGCCGTGCGGCAGGCCGTGAGCCGGGTGGCGCGCGCCGGGCACACCGCCCGCGTCCGGCGGCACGCCGACATACCGGCCGACGAGCTGGCCGCCATCCTCGACCTGGCCGAGCGGTGGCGCGGCGCGCAGACCGAGCGCGGGTTCTCCATGGCGCTGGGCAGGCTGGGCGACCCGACCGACGGCCGGTGCGTGATGGTCGAGGCCTACGACGCGCACGGCGAGCTGCGCGGCCTGCTGTCGTTCGTGCCGTGGGGCAGGCGGGGGCTGTCGCTGGACCTGATGCGCCGCGACCGCGCCGCCGAGAACGGCCTGAACGAGTTCATGGTGGCCGAGCTGGTGGCCGCCGCCGCCCGGCTCGGCGTCGAGCGGGTGTCGTTGAACTTCGCCATGTTCCGCGCGGTGTTCGAGGAAGGCGGGCGGATCGGCGCGGGACCGGTGCTGCGGACGTGGCGCGCGGTGCTGAGCCTCGCGTCCCGGTTCTTCCAGCTGGAATCGCTGTACCGGTCCAACGCCAAGTACGGCCCGGAGTGGCTGCCCCGCTACCTGTGCTTCACCCGTGCCCGCCACCTGCCCCGCGTGAGCGTCGCGGCCGGCGTCGCCGAGGGGTTCGTGCCGAGCCTGAGGTCGTTGGTCAAGCGGGGGTCCTCGCGCGCGCCGGCCCACGGAACCGTCGACACGGGCTTCGCCGCGGCCGTCGCCGAGATCGACGCGATCGAGGTCGAGCCGCCACCGCCGCGCCGCCCGGAGCAAGTCCGCGTCCGCCTCGCCAAGCTGGACCGGCTGCGTGCCGCCGGCATCGACCCGTACCCGGTGGACTACCCGCGTGAGCACTCCCTGGCCCAGGCGCGGCAGCTCCTCGGCGAGACCGTCTCGGTGACCGGCCGGGTCGTGGCGCTGCGCGAGCTCGGCGGCCTGTGCTTCGCCCGCGTCCGCGACTTCACCGGCGAGCTCCAGCTCATGCTCGACGCCCGGCGCGTGGACCTGGTGGCGTGGAAGGCGGGCGTCGACCTCGGCGACCACGTCGGCGTGCGCGGCGAGGTGGTTTACTCGCGGCGGGGCGAGCTGTCCGTGCTGGCCGACGAGTGGACCGTGACCGCGAAGTGCCTGCACCCGTTGCCGGACAAGCGGAAGGGCCTGTCCGACCCGGAGGCGCGCGTCCGCAGGCGATACCTGGACCTGGTGGTGAACGAGGACTCGGCGCGGATGCTGCGGCTGCGCAGCGACGTCGTGCGCGGCATCCGCGACTTCCTGCACGACCGCGACTACCTCGAAGTCGAGACGCCGATGCTCCAGACCGTGCACGGCGGCGCGAACGCCCGGCCGTTCGTCACCCACATCAACGCCTACGACATGCGCATGTACCTGCGCATCGCGCCCGAGCTGTACCTGAAGCGGCTGTGCGTGGCGGGCGTGGACCGGGTCTTCGAGCTGAACCGCAACTTCCGCAACGAGGGCGCGGACGCCTCGCACAACCCCGAGTTCACCATGCTGGAGGCCTACCAGTCCTACGCCGACTACACGACGATGCGGCACCTCGTGCGGGAACTCGTGCAGCGCGCCGCCGTCGCCGCGCACGGCCGCCCGATCGCCGTCCGCGACGGCGAGGAGGTGGACCTCTCGGGGGAGTGGCCCGTCATCCCGGTCTACACCGCCGTCTCCACGGCGCTGTCGACGACCGTCACCCCGGACACCCCGGTGCCCGAGCTGCGCTCGCTGCTGGCGGCCCACGGTTTCGAACCGGCCGACGAAGCCGACCACGGCGCGCTGGTGCAGCAGGCGTACGACGGGCTGGTGGAGCCGGACACCGTCGAGCCCACCTTCTACACCGACTTCCCGACCTCGGTCTCGCCCCTGACCCGGCCGCACCGCGCCGATCCCCGCCTGGCCGAACGCTGGGACCTGGTCGCGTTCGGCGCGGAGATCGGCACGGCCTACTCGGAGCTGACCGACCCGCTGGAGCAGCGCCGCAGGCTCCGGGCGCAGTCGTTGCGGGCGGCCAGCGGCGACGTCGAGGCGATGGAGCTGGACGAGGACTTCCTCGACGCCCTGGAGCACGGGATGCCGCCCACCGGCGGGCTCGGGATGGGCGTGGACCGGGTGCTGATGATGCTCACCGGCGCCTCGATCCGGCAGACCGTGCTGTTCCCGTTCGTCAGGCCCGTCTCGTGAGCAGGCCCGCCCGCGCCCGGACGTCCGCCGTGGCGGCGTCGAGCTCGGCCGGGTCGGCGATCGTGGTGTTGCCCTCGTAGGTGACGCCGTCCGGCACGGCGTCGCTGCCGACCGGGTCGGCGTCCCAGAAGTTGCCCCGGTAGACGACGTGCTCCAACGGCGGGTAGACGTGCAGGACCGACGTGTTGTCCGCGCGGGCGACCACGTTCCCCTCCACCGTCACCCACGTGGCGCCGTAGTCGGTGTAGAGGCCGAAGTTGTACGGCGTGCGCGTGTCCTCGATGACGTTCCCGCTGATCACGGCCCCGTTCTTGGGTGAGTCGCCCTGCCGCCCGGACAGGTAGACCCCGCCGCCGTCGGCCAGCACGCCCATGGCGCCGGTCACCAGGTTGCGCGTGATGCGGGTGCCGCCGCGCGCCGGGTTGGCCACGATGCCGTTGTGCGGCACGTCGCGCACGTGGTTGTGCGCGACCGTGCAGTCCTCGGTGTCGTGGAACGTGATGCCGGCCGACCCGGAGTGGTCCAGCCCCACGTGCGCGATGAGGTTGTCCTCCACCAACGCCTTCCTGGTGCCCGTGATCGAGATCGCGGACGCGGCGAGGGTGTCGAAGTCGCAGCCGCGCACGACGAGGTCCGCGCCGCCGGTCGCGCCCAGCCCGGTCGTGCCGAGCCTGGTGAACCGGCAGCCCTCGAACCGCACACCGGACGTGCCGTCGAGCCGCACGCAGGCGGGGATCTCCTCGTGCTCCTCGGGCACGGTCAGCCACGCGCCCTCGGCCGGCTCCACCTTCCCGATCCGGCCGCCGTCGTAGTAGCCGTTCGAGTGGTAGTGCAGGAAACCCCGGTCGCTGCCCGGCCGCAGCCACGTCGTGTCGGCGAACACCACGCCCCGGAACGCCACGTCCCGCACGCCGGTGGCGCGCACCAGCACCTCCAACGCGGGCGCGACCACGTGCGGCTCCTCGTCCGGGTGGGGGAGGTAGTGCAGGACGTGCTCGCCGGGCCGTGAGCGGTCCAGCGCGAACGTGCCCTCGGTCAGGAACGCCGGGTCGTTCTCCACCCGGGTCGGCGCCGGGGGACCGGACATCACCTGGCCGAACCACTCCGAGTTGTAGAGGTCCACGGCCCAGCCGAACCCGGGCTGCGCCATGGTGATCTCACCGTCGGCGGTGGCGGACGCGACCGCCGTGCGCGCCTCCGTCCACGGGTAGACGCCCCGGTGCACGAACTCGACGCCGGACGGGTTGCGCCAGGCCGGCGGGTGGTCGGTGACGTAGCCGGTCGCCGTGCGGCGGACCGTGCCGGGCAGCCCGTCCACGCCGGCGCGCTCGACCCGCCGCCCGTTCACCACCAGGTGGCGGGTGACCAGGTCGCCGACCTCGGCCACCCACACGCCGTCCGGCCCCCGTCGCCCGGCGACCTCCCGGCCGCCGCTCAGGACGGCCTCCTCCCGCGCGTCGGTGCCGAAGCCGAACGCCTGGTAGACGACGCCGGAGTCCTCCTCGGTCAGCTCGAACGGCTCGGTCAGCACGTGCGTGCCGGCCCTGAGGTGAACGGTCACGTCGCCTCCCGCCGCACGCGCGGCTCGTCGCGCGTGCTCCAGTGTGCGGAACGGGTCGGCGGCCGTGCCCGCGGCGGAGTCGTCCCCGGTGGGTGAGACGTGGAAATCGGTCATGAACAGCCCCCAAGGTGTTTATGGCGTAAACCATAAGTTGTATATCATGGAGGCGTGATGGCGAAAGCGGGCGATCCCGACCGCTCGGTCGAGCTGCTGTGGGACGGGCGGGGAGGGCTGAGCCTGGAGGCGATCGTGGGCGCGGCGGTCGAGGTGGCCGACGCCGACGGCTTGACCGGGCTGTCCATGCGCAAGGTCGCCGAACGGCTCGGCTTCACCACCATGTCCCTGTACCGCCACGTGCCCGGCCGTGACCACCTGGTCGACCTGATGCGCGACGCCGTGCACGGCGACCCGCTGCCGTCGGCGGACGGCGGCTGGCGGCCGGCTCTGGAGGCGTTCGCGCGGCACAGCTGGGAGCTGCGCGAACGGCACCCGTGGCTGGCCGAGCTCCCCGCTCGGTACGTGCCGGGGCCCAACGCGCTCGCCCACTACGAGCACGCGTTGAGCATCCTCGCGGACACCGGTCTCACGCCGGCCGAGGTGGTCGCGGCGGTCGGCCTGGTCGCCCGCTTCGTGGACGCCGAGGCGTCCGCCCTGGTCGAGGCCGCGCGGGCGGAGCGCGGCACCGGGGTGAGCGACGAGGAGTGGTGGGGTGCGCGGGACGCGTTGTTCGCCCGCTTCGACCGCTACCCGACGTTGACCCGGCTGTGGGAGACCGGCGGCTTCGACCAGCTGGACCCCTTTGGGTTCGGCTTGGCCCGGGTGCTCGACGGCATCGAGCTGCTGATCCGTCAGCGTGATGTAAAGCGTGATGAAACCTGTCGGGTTTGTGGTCAACCGGTGGTGCAACCGGCGTCCGGGCGGCCCCGCGCGTACTGCTCTCGGGCGTGCCAGCAACGCGCGTACCGGGGCCGCCGGTCGAGTTGAGCCGCCCACCGACTCCCGTCGACGGGCGGCTCGGACCATCAGGCCTGCACGGTCGGCAGCACCACCAGCTGCCGGAGGTTCACGTTCGCCGGTCGGCTGGTCGCGAACCCGACCACGTCGCCGATGTCGGCCGGGTTCAGCGGCGGCACGTCCTCCCGCCACTGCGCCAGGTGCGCCGCCACATCCGGGTTGTCGATGTGGTCGGCCAGCTCGCTGTGCACCAGGCCCGGCTCGATGTTCGTCACCCGCACGCCCAGCGGGCCCAGCTCCGTGCGCAGGTTCGCCGACAGGTGCGTGACGGCGGCCTTGGTGGCGGTGTAGACGGCGTAGTTGGGGAACGTGAGGTGCGCGCCGATCGACGAGATGTTCACCAGGTCGGCGGTGCCGGTCGCACCCGCCTCGACCAGGTCCGAGGTGAACGCCTTGGTCACGTTCAGCAGGCCCTTGACGTTCGTGTCGATCATCCGGTGCCACTCGTCGTCCCGGCCCTCGGTGAGGGGGTTCGCGAGCATCACACCCGCGTTGTTCACCACCAGGTCGACCCGGCCGAAGGCGGTGTGGATCGCCTCCACGGCGTCGGTGAGGTCACCGGTGACGTCGGCGGCCACGGCGAGCGCCTGCCCGCCCTCGGCGGCGATCTTGTCGGCCAGGTCGGTGAGCCGGTCCGCGCGGCGGGCCAGCAGCGCGACCTTCGCCCCGGACCGGGCGAGGACGAGCGCGATCTCGGCGCCGATGCCACTCGCGGCACCGGTGACAACGGCAGTGCGGTTGTTCAGGTCGTAGGTCATGGCGACAACATTGGACCTGGTCACCGCGGGTACCAGAGGCTCTGGTCAGCCTGTGGGACCGCGTTCCCTAGGTCTGGCAGTACCCAGGCTCGGCACGCGGCAGGCGGCCATACTGGGTGGGTGAACCACGACCTGGGCGAATTCCTCCGCAGCCGCCGGGCTCGCGTCCGCCCGGACGACGTCGGCCTGCCCGGTGGCGGTCGACGGCGCGTGCCGGGCCTGCGCCGCGAGGAGCTGGCGATGCTGGCCGGCGTGAGCGTGGACTACTACATGCGCCTCGAACAGGGCCGCACGCCCGCCGTCTCCGACTCGGTGCTGGACGCCGTCGCCCGCGTGCTGCGCCTGGACGAGACCGAACGCGCCCACCTGCGCAACCTCGTCCGCCCGGCGCCGGCCAAGCGGCCCGCGCCCCAACGCGTCCGACCGGGCCTGCGGCGGTTGCTGGAGATGGCCGTCGACGTGCCCGCGTTCGTGATGGGCCGCCGTTCGGACATCCTCGCCTGGAACCCCCTGGCCGACGCCCTCTACGGCTTCGGCGACCTGCCATTGGAGGACCGCAACTCGGCCAGGCACACGTTCCTGCGCCCGGAATCCCGCACGTTCTACCGCGACTGGCCCACCGTCGCCGCCGACATGGTGGCGTTCCTCAGGCTGGACGCGGGCCGCTACCCGGACGACGCCAGGGTCGCGGCGTTGGTGGGTGAGCTGTCGGTGAAGGACGAGACGTTCCGCAAGCTGTGGGCGCAGCACAAGGTGCTGGAGAAGACCCACGGCACCAAGCTCATCCACCACCCCGTGGTCGGCGACCTGGACCTCGACTACGAGACCCTGCAACCGACCGGCGACCCGGACATCGTGCTCGCGGTCTACACCGCTCGCGTGGGTTCACCGACCGAGGAGCGCCTCAAGCTCCTGGCGAGCTGGTCCGCAGCGCCTTCAGGAACGCCCTCAGAGCAGCAGGCCTGACCTCCAACACGGGCCCGTCCACGTTCTTCGAGTCCCGCACCGCGTCCAGCCCGGCCCGCACCTCGACGCACTCTCCGCCGCTGTTCCCGCTGTAGCTGCTCTTGCGCCAAGTCATGCCCCAACGCTATCAAGCAAGTCCGTCACCGAGACGGCCCACAACTCCTTGAAAACCGCCTCGTAGTGCGAGATCCGACTCTCCTCGTCCACCAACAGCCCGTCCGTCAACGTCTCCACGTACACGGTCTTGGCGCGGTCGCCGGGCGGCGTGAGGATCGAGAACGGGAAGTAGAGCGCGCTCGTCAGCCCCACGCGGTCCGGGATGATCCGCAGCGTGACGTGCGGCAGCTCCGACAGCCGTCGCAGGTGGGCGATCTGCTCGGTCCGGGTCTTCTTCGAGCCGACCGGTGCCCGCAACACCGCCTCCCGCACCACCATCGACAACTCGGGTGGGTTCGGACCGGTCAGTCGCGCCTGCCTGGCCAACCTCGCTTGAACCAGGCGCGTGACCTCGTCGGGTCGCAGCGCGCTGTTCGTCTCGATCACCGCCCGCGCGTAGTCCTCGGTCTGCACCAACCCGTGCAGGAGGTCCGGGCGGTAGGACTCGATCCTCCGCGCCGTCTCCTCGGTGTTGAAGAACTTGCGCAGCCGATCCGGGATGGCCGCGCCCCACGGCGTCTTCGGCCTGCGCCGCCGAGCTTCCTCACCCAGGTGCAGGAGATCCGCCCTCTCCTCGCCCTCGACCGCGAACAGGTCGAGGAGGGCGACCAGTTCCAGTGGCGGTACCGAGGTGTCGCCGCGCAGGATCGTGCCCACTTTCGACACCGAACAGCCCAGCGTGCGCATGATGTCCGCGCGGTCCTTCCCGCTGCGCCGCATCAGTTCCTTGAGCCGTTCAGCGAGCCGCGCGCGGTAGTCGGTCGGGCTCTGGCCGCTGGTGGTCATGGGTCTCCTCGTTTGATCACCGCCAGTTTGCCGGAGCCCACATAACCATCTCGTCACCTGATCAGGCGACTATCCAACCTGAGCGCTCACCTTTAGCGTCTGGGTATGACCAGTGATGAGCGTGAGTGGGTGGCGGAGGAGGCTCCGCGCCTGTTCGCCGTGGTGGAGCGCGAGCCGGAGTTCCAGGTGGCCGCCTGGGGGTTGGCGTTCGAGGAGAGCGCCCAAGTCGTGTCCGAGGACGGCAGCCTCCGCATGAGCCTGCAAGGTCCGGAGAGCTGCCTGCACCTGTTCAAGGGCGCCGAGCTGCTCTGGATCTAAGTCGGACAAATAATCTTGTCAAGACAGTCAAAGTTGTCTTAGGCTGGCCGCACACCGACGAACGGGAGCAGGCCATGTCCTTCCAGGCGTACCTCGACACCATCGAGCGCAAGACCGGCAAGACCCCCGCCGAACTGCTGGCCGAGGCGGGCGACCGCGGCTACGGCGCGACGACCAAGGCGGGCGTCGTCCTCGAATGGCTGAAGGACGACTACGACCTGGGCCGCGGTCACGGCATGGCGCTCTACCACGTGCTCAAGAACGGCACCGCGATCAGCGACAAGCACGTCGGTGGCACCGGCGCCCACCGGGACGCCTCCGCCACCCTGCGGATCGACGGCCTCGCCAACCGTTGATCCGCAGCGCGGCTCCGGTCAGGGACGTCCGGGGCGCTAGCCCAAGCGGCGCACCACGTGCATCTGGTGCTCGGTCTCGATGTCGTAGAGGTTGCGGATCTCCAACCCCTGCTTCCGGTGCGTCGCCGAGTTGATCAGCAACGGGGTGAGGCCGGAGTAGATGCCGTACCCGCCGGGCGCCAGCAGGTCCGCGTACATCCGGGCGAAGCGCCGAGGGGTCTCCGGGTCGTCGCCGATCTGGTTGTTGAGCAGGCCGCCCGAGTTGATGACGAAGTCGGCCGCCTTGAGGCCGATGTCGCCCAGCATGGCCCCGGCGTCGTGGCCGTACTCGAACATGTCCCGCACGAGGGCCGTCGTCCTGGCGAACGGGTGGGTGTCGGCGAGCGTCGCGAAGCGCTCCTCCGCCACGGCGATGTCGTCCTCGCTGTAGTCGACCACCACGTACCTCACCCGCAGGTCACCCTCGGGGCGTGCCCCGCCCAGCTCCCTGATGATCCGTTCGGCCAGGTCGCCGTTGCCGCCCGCGATGTCCAGGACGGTGATCGCGTCGCGGTCCGCGGGCACCAGGCTGATCAGGTACTGGGCGATCTTGGGGTGGACCTCGGCGTAGTAGGTCCGGCGGTTGCCGCCCTTGTCTATGCGCCAGTCGGCGGCCTTGCCCTGCCAGTGCGCGTCACCGGCGAGGGTCGGCGCCATGTGGCTGGTGTCGTACTCGACCTGGTCGCCCGCGTACAGGCGGCGCTGGCTGACGAGGTTGCCGACGAAGTTCCCGCCGACCTGCGCGTGCGAGGTCCCGTCGGCGAGCACGACCCGCCCGCCGGTCACCGTCTTCTGCGTGAGCTTCGGGTCGAGCACGCCCTCCACCAGCACGACCGGGACGCCGCCGAGGTCGAACTCGGAGCCCCTGGTGTCCACGCGCAGGATCTTGTGGTTCGGGCCGAGCGAGCCCGACCAGTCGGCCTCGGCCAGCGGCGCGAACGCGCTGCCTGCCAGGTTCTGCCGGAGCGAGGCCAGCGCCGCGGCCGCTTGGCCTCCGGGGAGCTGCGGGGGCACGCCGCGGCCGTCGACCACCCGGAACTTGAACAGCTCGGACACCTTCTTGTCGGTGCCGGCGAAGAGGGCGTCGGTGATGGACGGCACGTTGACCAGCAGCTTGGTGCGCTGGGCGATGACGTTCTCCATGGCCTGCTTGCGCAGCTCCATCAGGTGCGGCTCGCCGGGTGCCCCGGCACCGGTCGGCGCGGGGTTCTCGACCAGGAGCTCGGTGTACTCGCACGTGTAGGAGTAGGCGATCCAGGCCAGCGCGACGTCCGGGTCGTCCTTGGTGCTCCGCGCCTGCGCCTCGACGCCGTCGAACAGCCTGCCCAGGCGCGCGCGCTGCCCGACGTGCGAGACGTTCAGCAGTTCCATGGTCGCGCGGTGCTCGGTCAGCAGCTGGACGTGCACGCCGCGGCGGAGCACGGCCGAAATGCGGTCGAAAACCCCGACCAGGTTTCCGAGCTGCATGTCCTCGAGTTCGTGTCCTGGTCCGGTCATGATTCGATCCTCCCGGTTGTCGGCACGGTCAGACCAGCCCGTCGAACCACTTGGCGATCTCGTCGGCCAGGTGCGCCCTGATCCAGGCGAGCATTTCCGCGTCGTTCGACTCGTTCAGGTGCGGGATGCTCGCCGAGGTGATTTTCGCGGACCAGCCGGCAACGCCCTGCCAGGCGTTCACCGACTGCATCGGGAAGCACTGGAGCGGAACGCACAACGCGGCGTCCGGCGCCGGGCCGAGGCCGTCGGCGAGCACTTGCGCGGTCACGGTGCCGACCGGCGGGAAGAACGTCTGACCGTCATCGCTGCCGTGCCCGATGGTGATGACGATCAAGTACTTGGGCGTCGGTCGCGGAACGGGGACGGTAATCGACTTCGGCGCGGTCGAGAACTGATAGGGCCGCGCACCGTCCGGTAGCGGAACCTCGTCCGGCAGGTGGACGAGCGCGTCGTCCGGCGGCACGCAGAAGGTGATCCGGTCCTCGACGAACTCCGCCAGCACCCGCTGCACCTCGACCATGGCCTCGGGGTGGATCACCTCCTGGTCGAGGACCTGGTGCGGCACGCGGCTGGGGACGCCGTCGGCGACCAAACCGGCGAGTTCCTCCGTCTTGGCGTGGTTGGTCCGCAACTCCTTGTCGACCTCGACGTACTTCCGGCGAAATCGGGTGACGTAGTTCTGCGACACCTTGCCGCCGGCCCAGACGACGATTGCGTCCGTTTCGCCGATGATCTCCGTGCGCCTTCCGTCGTACTCCAGTTCGGCGTCGTTGAGGAGGGTGAACCTCCTGATCAAAGCCGGATCCGAGGTGCGGTGCGCCACGCGTTCGTTGACGAGTTCGACCAGCAGTAGATTCATGGGTGACCGCGGGAGGTTCGTTATGTAGACCTCCCGGTCCCGCAGTTTGTCGCGTAATCCGGCTAAATCCGCTTCGGTGGCGTCGGCCACGCCGTCGACCGTCATGCTTCCCCCTCGCAAGTGTGACGGCGAGCTTAGTCCTGAACGGCGGCACCCGACGTGAGATCACACGGTCGGCCTATGAGGAAACCGCAAAAAGTGGAAAGGCGCGGAAAAGTGTGGACCGCTCAGGAACAACGCGTCCCCTCGGGCGGCAGCTTCACCTCGATCAGGTACGCGTGCCCGGCGTCGTCCACGCACTCGTTGCCGTGGAAGTAGACGGTGTGCTGGTTGCCCTCGAACGTCAGCAGCCCGCCGCCCAACTCCTTCGCCAGGTTGGCACCCGCCTCGTACGGCGTCGCCGGGTCGCCCGTCGTCGAGATCACCAGCACTGGCGGCAGCCCGGACACCGGCTTGTGCTCCTGCACGCTCGGCGGCACGGGCCAGAACGCGCACGCGTCCAGCGCCGCGCCCGCCGGCTGGCCGTCGTCCAGGAACGGCGCGGCCTCCTTGTACCGCCGCGCCACGTCGTTGAGCACGTTCTTGTCCGTCACCCGGGGCTCGTCCACGCACTTCACCGCGACGAACGCGTCCGTGATCGTGGAGTAGCGCCCTTCCTTGTCGCGGTCGAAGTAGTTGTCCGCCAACAACATCAGCACGTCACCGCGGTTGTTCTTCAACTCCGTCAACCCGGAGTTCAGCGGCGCCCACAGCTCCTCCGAGTACATCGCCTGGATCGCGCCGGTGATCGCGTCGTTGTACGACAGCTTCCGCTCGCCCACCGCCACCGGCCGCTGCACCAGCGGCAGCGTCAGGTCCCGGAACGCCTGGTTCGCCTTCGCCGGATCCGTGCCCAGCGCGCAGTCCTGCCGCGTCGCGCACCACGCGGCGAACGCGTCGAACGCCTTCTGGAACCCGGCGCCCTGCGCGATCAGCGACTCGACCTGGTTCTGCGTCGGGTCGACCGCGCCGTCCAGCACGAGCGCCCGCACGTTGCCCGGGAACGCCTGCGCGTACGCCGCGCCGATGTGCGTGCCGTACGAGTAGCCCAGGTAGGTCAGCTTCTCGTCGCCGAGCGCGGACCGCATGACGTCCAGGTCGCGCACGACGTCCCGCGTGCCGACGTTGGCCAGCACGTCGGCGCCCGTCACCGCGGCGCACTTCTCCGCGTACGCCTTGTTCTCCGCCTCGGTCTGCGCCAGGCCCGCCGGTGACGTGTCGACGTCGTTGTCGAGCCGGTCGGCGTCCCGCTCGGCGTCGGTCAGGCACTTGACCTGCGGCTCGCTCGCCCCGATGCCACGCGGGTCGAACCCGATCAGGTCGAACCGCTCACCCACCGGCGACGACTTGACCTGCGAGCCCATGCCCGCCGCCGCGGCCATGCCGGACGCTCCCGGACCGCCCGGGTTCATCACGAGCGAGCCGATCCGGTCACCGGTCGCGGGCTGCCGCAGCAGGCCGATCTTGATCGTGCGGCCCTCGGGCTTGCCGTAGTCGAGCGGCACCTCCAAGCGGGCGCACTCGAGCGACTTCTTGTTCTTGAACAGCGACGTCGTCGTCCCGGTCGTCGCGTACGGCGCGCAGTCCTCCCAGCCCAACTGCTGGCCGTAGAACCGCTCGAGCCCCGCGGGCACGACCCCGGCCGGTCCTCTTTTCTCCAGCGCGGTCCCCGCCGTGGGCGACCCGGGCAGCACGCTCGTGCACGAGGCGAGGAGCGGGAGGGCGAGGAACAGCATCATCGGACGGCGCACGTCTTCGATCGTAGGTGTGACACGTCCGCCACAACGCGCGCCTTGGCTGCTCCGAGTGAGCGAGAATGCCCCCATGCCACAGCTCCGACTCGCCCTCGCCCAGGTCAACGCCTGTGTCGGCGACCTGGCGGGCAACACCGAACTTGTCGTCGAGTGGTCCCGCAAGGCCGTGGAGGCGGGCGCCCACCTCGCGGTCTTCCCCGAGATGGCGCTGACCGGGTACCCGGTCGAGGACCTGGCGCTGCGCGTGTCGTTCGCCGAGGCGTCCAAGGAGGCCCTGACCGCGCTCGCGGCCAGGCTGGACGACGCGGGGTGCGGTGAGCTGGCGGTGTTCGTCGGCTACCTCGACCGCGACGAGCGCGGCATGCGCAACGCCGCCGCCGTGCTGCACCGGGGCGAGGTGGTGGCCCGGCAGCACAAGCACCACCTGCCGAACTACGGCGTGTTCGACGAACGCCGGTACTTCACCCCCGGCGACACGCTCGACGTCGTGCGCGTGCACGGCGTGGAGGTCGGCATGGTGATCTGCGAGGACCTGTGGCAGGACGGCGGTCCGATCGCCGCCCTCGGGGAGGCGGGCGTGGACCTCGTGGTCTCGCCGAACGCCTCGCCGTACGAGCGGAAGAAGGACGACGCGCGGCTGCCGCTCGTGGCCCGGCGCGCGGTCGAGGCGGGCGCGCCCCTCGCGTACGTGAACCTGATCGGCGGGCAGGACGAGCTGGTGTTCGACGGTGACACGATGGTGGTGTCCGCGGACGGCTCGCTGATCACCCGTGCGCCCCAGTTCGTGGAGCACCTCGTCGTGCTGGACCTCGACCTCCCCGGCGGTGCGCCCCGCACGGAAGGTGGTTACGGCGGGTTTATGGTCCACCGCCGATCCTTGTCCCATGACCCCCTCCCGGCCTACGACCCGCTACCCGTGCCGCAGCCCGCCGAACCGCTGTCCGACGAGGCCGAGGTGTGGCACGCGCTCGTCACCGGCCTGCGCGACTACGTCCACAAGAACGGCTTCCGCTCGGTCGTCCTCGGGCTGTCGGGCGGCATCGACTCGGCGGTGGTGGCCGCGCTGTCGGTGGACGCCCTCGGCGCCGACCACGTCTACGGCGTGTCCATGCCGTCGGTGTACTCGTCGGACCACTCGAAGTCCGACGCCTACGACCTCGCCCAGCGCACCGGCTGCCACTACTCGGAGCAGCCGATCGCGGACATGGTCGGCGTCTTCGTCGACCAGCTCGGGCTGACCGGGCTGGCGGAGGAGAACGTCCAGGCGCGGTGCCGCGGCGTCACGTTGATGGGGTTGTCGAACCAGCACGGTCACCTGGTGCTGGCCACCGGCAACAAGACCGAGCTGGCCGTCGGCTACTCGACCATCTACGGCGACGCGGTCGGCGGGTTCGCGCCGATCAAGGACGTGCTCAAGACGCTGGTGTGGGACCTGGCGCGGTGGCGCAACGCGCAGGCGGAGAAGCTGGGCGAGCTGCCGCCGATCCCGGAGAACTCGATCAGCAAGCCGCCGTCGGCCGAGCTGCGTCCCGGCCAAGTCGACGCCGACTCGCTGCCGGACTACGAGCTGCTCGACTCGGTGCTGGACGACTACGTGGAGGGCGACAAGGGCTACCGCGACCTCATCGCCATGGGGTTCTCGCACGAACTGGTCGACAAGGTGCTGCGCATGGTCGACAAGGCGGAGTACAAGCGCCGCCAGTACCCGCCGGGCACCAAGATCACGTTCAAGGCCTTCGGGCGCGACCGCAGGCTGCCCATCACCAGCGGCTGGCGCGAGGGCTGACCGGACCGGTCACGCGGTGGCGGCCGTGCCGGTGGGCGCGGTCGCCTTCGCGGTCTTCGGCGTGCGATCGGCGCCGACCGCGCCCGCGATGGCCATCGCGCCGAGGACGATCAGCACGATGGCGAGCAGCCAGGCCAGCGCGATCAGGCTCGCCACCGGCCAGACGAGCACCACGATCCCGCCGATCGCGGTGACGGCCCCGGAGAACACCGCCCAGCCGCTCCGGCCGAACCCGTGGAAGATCTCGGCCACCCCGCCGACCACCCAGGTCGCGCCGAGCAGCAGCGCCAGCACCGCGAGGGTCTGGAACGGCGCGCGCAGGCACAGGATGCCCGCGACCAGCGCCAACAACCCGGCCACCGCCAACAGCCACCGCTGTCGTCCCGTCTCGTCCGCGGTGAAGGAGGCGGCGAGCCAGAAGATCCCGGTGACGAGCATCTCCACCCCGAACAACACCGCCGCCGTCAGCAGCGTGAGGCCGGGCCAGAGCAGGACGGCCAGCCCGATCAACAACGTGATCACCCCAAAGGCGATCCACAACCCCCGCCCACGCCCACCCTGCGCCTCAGCGCGCCGCCCCCGACCCTCGGCGTCCGCCTCAGCGCGCCGCCCCTGACCGCCGGTGTCCGCCTCAGCCCGTCGCCCCTGACCGCCGGTGTCCGCCTCAGCCCGTCGCCCCTGACCAGCGGTGTTCGCCTCGGGATGCGTCATGCGGCCATGGTCCGTCCCCCAACCCCAACCCGCACCCGCCACCGCCCCACACCGACCTTTCGAGTGACCCCACCAACCCTCCGGTGACGCACCGCACCCCCTAACCCACCGCACCTCCCTCCCCTCGCACACCTCTCGCCACCCTCCGCGCACATCTCTCGCCACACCTTCCAAGCGCACCCTCTCTTCACCCCTCCGGGCGCACTTGCCGCGCCCTCCGCCGTCCGCACCCTCCGCCCTCCGCCCCTCTGCGTGCGCCCACCCGCCTCGGCCATCCGCCTCCGCCCGCGCGCCGCTCCTCCGGCCGCTCCTCCGCCGGCCCCTCCGGCCGCACCTTCTCGCGCCCCACCGCATCCCCACCTCTCCGTGACGCGGCGCACATTCCATCTCCACCGTTGGAGTTAGCCGCAGAGTCGCCCTACCCTAATTCCAACGCCACAGTTGGATTCCTTTCGTCACCCCACGCGCCGAACCCGAACCTGGAGCTCGCGTTGGCCACCTCTCTCCCGAACCCCCACCCTCACCCCATGCGCCAGGGTCTCAAGCACCCCGACGGCCGCCCTCGCCGTCAAAACTGGTCCGTGACCCGATCACCCGTTGTGGTGACGGTCCTGGTGGCGGCCGTGATCCTGGCCGTGGGCCAGCTCTACCTGACCGTGCCGCTGCTGCCGGGCGTGGCCGAGCGCTACGGCATCACCCTCTCCACCGCGGCCTGGGTGGGCGGCGGCTTCGGCTTCGCGTTCGCCGCCGGCAACCTGCTCTTCGGCACCATCTCCGACCGCTACGACCGCCGCCACGTGATGGCTCTCGGCCTCGCCCTGAGCGCCGTGGCCAGCGCGATCGCAGGAGCCTCCACCGACTTCGCCCCGCTGCTCGCGGCTCGCGCCGTCCAGGGCTTCCTCGCCGCCGCGATCCCGTCCGTGTCGCTCGCCTACGTCGCCGAAGCCCTCCCACCGGCCCGCCGCGCGGTAGGCATCACCGCCGTCTCCGGCTCGTTCCTGCTGGCCGGCGTGATCGGCCAGGCCTACGCCCTCGGCGTCGACAAAGCGCTCGGCTGGCGCTGGGTCTTCTGGCTGCTGGCCCCGATGCTGCTGGCGGTAGCCGCCACCCTGACCCGCCTCCCGGAAATCCCCCGCCCAACCCCCACCGCCCTGGCCACCACGTTCACCCGCCTGGCCAACCTCCTCCGCCGCCCGGCGCTCCTGGTCGCCTACACCGGCGGAATCACCCTCCTGCTGACCTTCGTCGGCATGTACACGGCCCTGACCACCACCGTCGGCGACCGCTACGGCATCCACGACGCCGTCGACCTGCTCCTGCTCCGCCTCCCCGGCCTGCCGGGCATCGCACTGGGCCTCTTCGCCGGCCCATTGATCACGCGCTTCGGCGCCCACCGCGTCGCCCCGACCGCCTTCCTCACCGCCGCGGGCGGCCTGGCACTGGAAGCGGGCTCCACCACGCTCCCCGTGCTGCTCGTCGGCAGCGCGATCTTCGTCGCCGGCCTGGCCGTCACCATCCCGGCCCTGGTCACCCTGGTCGGCCGCGCCTCCGGCGAAGCGCGCGGCGCGGGCCTGGCGGGCTACGGCTTCCTGGTCGGCCTGGGCGGCGGCATCAGCCCGGTCCTCGTCACCGCCCTGGCCCCAGCCGGCTTCGCCGCCGTCTGCCTGACCCTCGCCGGCCTGCTCATCCTCGCGGCCACCGCGCTGGTCCTGGGCCCCCGCCCAACTCCCAACCCCGCCACCGTCTAACTCCCCGCCCCAACCCCGACTCCAACTCCCACCCTGATCCACATAACCCGGCCCGCCCACTACCCGCTTCCCTGATCGCCCGCCCCTTCCGGCCCTCCTGCTCCCGTTGCCGGCCGTGCCTTTCCGCTTGCGGGCCGTGCGTGGGGGCCGTGCTTGCGGGCCATGGGGGTGGTGCGTTGCCGCGGGGCCGGGTGGTGCGGCCGTCGTCTAGGGCTGGGCGGCGGTCGGGGCGGCGGAGTGGTCAGCCGCCGGGGTGGTCGAGCGTCGGGTAGCGGGTAGCGGGTAGCGGGTGGCGGGCGGTCGGGGGTGGTTTCGGCGGGTCCGCTGGTTTTCAACCGAGGTACGAGAACAGTGTTTCCGTACATTTTCGGGGCAGGTTCACCCGATCGTGTTTCTCGACCCCTCGGTCGAACCGAGCCTACCGCGAAGTCTTGACCTGCGCAGATGCCATTCGCCGAGCCGCCTCCACGACCGCTGCACGGCGGTGGGCCAGATCGACCTGCCCCGTCACCATCCGGGCCACCTGGGGCACCGCCAGCCACCACGACGACAGCGACATGATCAAGAACACCAGGTCGGCGGCCGCCGGCGACGCGAACATCACCCCGTCCGCCTGAGCCGACCGGAAAGCCTCGACCTTCCGCCGGTAGTGCGCCGCCCGCCCCTCCTCGTCGGGCACCGCCCCGTCCCCGTACGCCAACGCCTCCCACTGCAACAACCGCACCAGATGCGGATTCGCCACGTGGTAGTCGAAGCACCGCCCGGCGTACTCACCCACATCCCGCAACGACTCCGCGTCGAACGGCACGGCCGCCGCGATCTTCGCCAACTCGTCCGACAACACCGAGTGGAACAGCTGTTCCTTGTCGCCGAAGTAGTTGTACAACCGCTCCTTGTTCACCCCGGCCCGCGCCGCGATCCGCTCCACCCGAGTGCCCGCCAACCCGTGCGCGGCGAACTCGACGACCGCCGCCTCCTTCAGGCGCCGACGCGTCTCCTCGGTGTTCCAAGCCACCCCGCGATGGTATCCAACCGAACCGTTGAAGCCGGAAACCCGGAACTCAACGACCCGCACGGGGCAGCAGCAGCGACACCACCGCCCCGACACCGCAGATCACCGCCGTGATCCAGAAGATCTCGTGGTACTCCGTCAGCAACGCCGCCGTCAGCGCCTCCCGGTAAGCCGCCGCCTTCTCGGCGAACTCCTCCGGCGACATCCCGAACGGCAGCGGCGTGTCCAGGTCCGCCGTCAGCTCGCGGAACCGGTGCAGGCCCCACGCCGACAACCCGGCCACCCCGACCAGCATCCCGGTCATCCGCGCCACCACCACCGCGGCCGACGCCACACCGTGCTGCGCGGACGGCACGACCCGCAGCACCGCCGCCGACACCGGCGCGATCACCAAACCCAACCCGAACCCGGCCACCGCCAGGTCCCGCCCCACCACGAACGACGACACCGAAGCCGGCCACTGGGCGATCAGCACGTACGCGCCCGAAGCCACCGCCAACCCGACGAACGACACCCACCGGTCACCCAACGGGGTGCGCGCCGCCAACCACCCGCCGACCAACGCGCCCACCGGCAACGCGATCAGGAACCGCGCCAACATCCCCGCCGCCGCGGCCGAGTCACGCCCCAGGACGGTCTGCGCGAACAGCTCCACGTCCACCAACGTCACCATCAACGCCGCACCGGCCGCCAACGACACACCCAGCGACGCCAGGAACGGCCGCATGGCCACCCCCGCCGGATCCAGCAGCCGCACCGACGACCGCCGCTCCCACAGCACGAACCCGACGAACACCACCGCGGCCCCACCCAGCGCCGGCCATCCCCACGACGGCAGCACCGACCGCGACGGATCGGGGTTGTACAGCCCCACGACCAGCAACGACAACGCCAACGCCAACAAGCCGCCGCCGACGAAGTCGATCCGCACCGACGACCGGACCGACCGCGGCACGGTCACCTGCACGACCGCCATCGCGACCGCCGCCAACGGCAGGTTCACCCAGAACACCCACCGCCAGCTCTGCGGCTCCACCGACTCGAAGAACGACCACGCGTTGAACAACGACGCCAACCCGACGCCGTACAGCGTGCCGAGCACACTGCCCAACTCCTGCGCCGCGCCCACCACACCCAACGCCGACGCACGCCGTTCGGCCGCCCACAGGTCCGCGACCAGCGCCATCGTCACCGGCAGCAACGCCCCACCGGCCAGCCCCTGCACCACCCGCCCGGCCACCAGCAGCGGCAGGTCGCCCGCCAACGCGGTCACCGCCGAGCCGACCGCGAACCCGACCAGGCACAGGTGCAGCACCAACCGCCGCCCGAACCGGTCCGACAACTGCCCGAGCAACGGCATCCCGGCGACGTACCCGAGCAGGTACCCGGTCACCACGGGCGTCGCGCGTTCCAGGTGGTTCACCGGGATGCCCAGGTCACGCACCATGTCCACGAGCACGCCGACGACCACGTACGCGTCGAGCGCGCCCAGCAGCACCGCCGTCGCGCCCGCGCCGATCGCCAGCCGCCGAGCCCTGACCGCGCCCACCGCACCCACCCCGGAACCCACCGCCGAACTCACGCGGGCGGCGAAACGGTGACGGGCTTGTTGAAGTCGGACAGCTCGATCGTCACCTTCGCGCCGCTCGGCAGCGTGAACAGCGCCTTGCGCAGCTTCTCGTCCTGCACCGAGAACGTCGACGCGACGTCCGCGTCGATCCCCGGCACCAGCCCGGCGACCACGTCACGCGGCACGGTCGCCTCGACCACCGCCACGCCGTCGTCGTTCGCCACCGTCTTCGCGTCACGCGCGTCGGCCAGCACGCGGGCCACGCCCCGGTCCGGGTCCAGGATCGCGGTCGGGTCGTACACCTGGCCCGCCAGCGCCGCGGGCAGCTTGGTGAAGCCGCCCGTCGGACCCTTGAAGTGCAGGTCCTGCCCGACCAGCACGTACTCGATCTCGATCAGCTGGCCGAACTGCTCGACCTTCGCCCGCCCCTGCGACTCGCCCTCGGCGTTCAGGTCGCCCTCGGCGTCCTTCACGGTCACGCCCGGCAGCTCGCCGTCGACCTTGATCGTGAAGTGGGTGCTGGTCACGGACTTCATCCCGGCGGACGCCTTGGCCAGCAGGTCCGGCCCGTCGGGCAGGGCCCCGGCGCCACCGGAGGACGTGCAGCCCGCCACGACGGCGAGCACGAGCGACCCGATCAGGGCGCGACGAGGGAGCATGGGGTGAATCGTAGATCGAGCCGTCCCGGGGCACCGCGAAACACCACGGCAAGTCCCTGACCTGCGCAATCCTCTCGGGGCGGCAAACGGCCCAGTGCGTTCGGCCGAGTCGGCAACGCACGGTTAACCGTCCTTACCTAGGCTTCGGGTCATGAACCGCCAGCAGGAGTTCGTGCTCCGCACCCTCGAGGAACGCGACATCCGGTTCGTCCGGCTCTGGTTCACCGACGTCCTGGGCTTCCTCAAGTCGGTGGCGATCGCTCCCGCGGAGCTCGAAGGCGCCTTCAGCGAGGGCATCGGCTTCGACGGCTCCGCCATCGAGGGCTTCGCCCGCGTGTACGAGTCCGACATGGTGGCCAAGCCGGACCCGTCGACGTTCCAGGTGCTGCCCTGGCAGACGCCAGACAAGAGCCACTACTCGGCGCGGATGTTCTGCGACATCGCCATGCCGGACGGCTCCCCGTCGTGGGCGGACCCGCGGCACGTGCTGCGCCGCACCCTGGCCAAGGCCAGCGAGGCGGGCTTCACCTGCTACGTGCACCCGGAGATGGAGTTCTTCCTGCTCAAGGGCCTGCCGGACGACGGCAGCGAGCCCGCCCCGGCGGACAACGGCGGCTTCTTCGACCAGACCAGCCACGAGACCGCCACCCACTTCCGCCGCCACGCCATCGAGGCGCTGGAGGCGATGGGCATCTCGGTCGAGTTCAGCCACCACGAGGGCGCGCCCGGCCAGCAGGAGATCGACCTCCGCTACGCCGACGCGCTGACCATGGCCGACAACGTGATGACGTTCCGGTACGTGATCAAGGAAGTCGCGATCACGCAGGGCGTGCGGGCCTCGTTCATGCCCAAGCCGTTCACCGACCAGCCCGGCAGCGGCATGCACACGCACGTCAGCCTGTTCGAGGGCGACCGCAACGCGTTCTACGACGCCGAGGACCCGTACCAGCTGTCCGACACCGGCAAGATGTTCGTCGCCGGCCTGCTCAAGCACGCCCGCGAGATCTCCGGCGTGACCAACCAGTGGGTGAACTCCTACAAGCGGCTGATCGTGGGCGGCGAGGCGCCGACGGCGGTGTGCTGGGGCCACGCGAACCGGTCCGCGCTGGTCCGCGTGCCGATGTACTCGCCCGGCAAGTCGTCGTCGCGCCGGGTGGAGATCCGCTCGCTCGACTCCGCCTGCAACCCGTACCTGGCCTACGCGGTGATACTGGCGGCCGGGCTCAAGGGCATCGAGAAGGGCTACGAGCTGCCGCCGCCCGCCGAGGACGACGTGTGGTCGCTGACCGACCGCGAACGGCGCGCCGCCGGGTACGACAACCTGCCGCAGAATCTCGGCGAGGCGTTGACCGAGATGGAGAACTCCGAACTGCTCCCCGAAGCGCTGGGCGAGCACGTGTACGACTTCTTCCTGCGCAACAAGCGCACCGAGTGGGACGCGTATCGGCGCAGCGTCACGCCGTACGAGTTGCGCACCCTGTTGCCGGTCCTGTGAGGGAGACACCCGTGCGGGTGGTCCACACCGGGCACTCGGAGAAGCTAGGTTTGCAGACCGTGACCGAGGTGCCCGCGCGTCCGGAATCCCGTCCCACGTTCATCGCCTGCACGGTGGCGACCGCCGCCGAACTGCCCGCGGTGAAGGTGCTGTCCAGCTCTTTCCTGGCCAACCACCCGCAGGCCAGGTTCATGGCGCTGGTGGTCGACGCCCTGCCGGAGAACTCCGGTCCGGGCCTCGTCACCCCCGCCGACCTGGGGATGAGCCAGGACGAGCTGGCCGAGCTGGCCACCGGCTGCACGGCGTCGCAGCTGTGCGGCGTGCTGCGGCCCAAGCTGCTGGAACAGCTGCTCGGCCAGGGCGTGCCCGTGCTCTACCTGGACCCGTGGGTGCAGGTGCTCCACCCGCTCACGGACCTGGTCGAGGCCGCCGTGCGCCGCGGCCCGCTGGTCCTGGTGCCGCGGGCGCTGCGGCCGCTGCCGGACGACGGCCTGCGCCCGACACCCACCGAGCTCATCGAAACCGGCGTCTTCGACCCGGGATTCCTGCTGGTCGCACCGGGCGCCGAGCCGTTCCTGCGGTCGCTCGGCGAGCAGCTGCGCCGCACTCCGGACGCCACCAAGGCCGTGCTCGACATGGCTCCCGCGCTGGTCAACCTGCACGTCCTGCGTGACGCGACGGTCGGCCTGTCGGTGTGGAACGCCTCGCAACGAGACCTCCACCGCCGCCCGGACGGCACGTTGACGACGATCGGCGAGCCGGTCCGCAGCGTCCACTTCGCCGGCTTCGACCCCCACCGCCCTTGGCTGCTGTCCGCCGCCTTCGCCGACCGCCCCCGGGTCCTGCTCTCGGAGCACCCGCACCTGGCGGAGCTCTGCACGGCGTACCGGGCGGAACTGGTGCGCAAGGGCCATTCACCGCAGAGGGTCCGCTACGGCTTCGGCCAACTGCCGGACGGCACCCAGATCCCGGACGAACTGCGCGCGGACTACCGCGAAGCCGCCCGCACCCACCCGGGCTCGGCCTTCAGCCCAGGCACCACGGCCGCCGCCGAGCAGGCCACCGACACCCCACCCCCTGTCACCACGCCGACCGTGAACGGCACCCACCCGCCCACGGCGCCCGCGAACCTGATCCACCAGCCGGATCCGGCCGCCGCGGAAGCGCTCGCCGATCACGAAGCACCCACACCTGCCCAGCCCGAGCCGGAAACCGCCGAGCGGGAAACCACCGAGCCGGAATCGACCACCGCCGAGCCCGCCGACTCCGCACCGGCCGCTGAAGACGAGCCCGCCGCCGAGGGTGCCGAGCCGGCCGACCCTGCCGCCGACCGCGCCGAGCTTGCCGGCGACAGCGCCGGCCATCCTGCACCATCCGCCGAAGCCGAAGCCGAAGCCGAAGCCGAAGCCGAAGCCGAAGCCGAAGCCGAAGCCGAAGCCGAAGCCGAGCCGACCGCCGACCTCACCGCGTCCGGGCCCGCATCCGCGTCCGCGTCCGCCGAGATCGAGCCGGGCATCACCGCTTCAGCACCCGAAACCCCTGAGCCCGCCGCCGACCAGCCCCACCCGGCCGCCGAGCCCTCCGCACCCCTCCCCAGCTCCGGCACCGACCCGGCTATCCCGTCACCGGCTGTCGAATCACCGGCCGCCGCAACCCCGGTCGCTGCAGCCCCGGTCGCTGCAACCCCGGCCCTCGCATCACCGTCCACCCGCCGCACGCCACCCCCGGCCTTCGGTCCGGACGGCGGAGCGGCGTTCGTGGCCTGGGCGAGCGAGTCCGTGCCCGGCCTACCCGGCAGCACGCGCTGGGCCGTCGCGCTCTGGCGTTCCGACGAGGCCCTCCGCGCCCAGTTCCCCGACCCGTTCGGCGAGGACGGCCCGGCGTTCCGCGACTGGTGCGCGACCGTCGGCGTGGCCGCGGGCCGGTTGCCGGTGGCCGCCGTGCCGCGGCCCCGCGCCGAAGGACCCGTGCTGCACGACCAGCTCGGCGTCTCCGTCCTCGGCTCCGGCCCGATCGCCGAGCTCGTCCACGCCGCCGCCCGCGCGTCCGGCCTCCCGACCTCGACCGACGCCGGCTACCCGGTCGTGATCCGCGTCGGCGCCACCGAACGCGTGCCGGACAGCCGCTTCGTCGTCGACTACCTCCTCGACGACGACCAGCCGACCGACGCGGCCGAACTCTGGGTCCCCTCCGAGACGACCCGCGCCACCCTCGAACGCCAGGGCGGCCCGACCGTCCGCGTCCTCCCGCTCCCCGTCCCGGAAGCCGAGGACCAAGCCCTCGAAGCACACGATGGGGTGATCTTCGGCGCTCTCGCCGATCACGCCCTCGACCGCGCGGGCAACGTGCTGGGCGCCGTCTCCGCGTTCCTCTCCGCCTTCCCCGACCGCAACGACGTGACGCTGCGCATCGAGGTCGGCAACGCGCACGCGCACCCAGAGGCCGCCGAACGGCTGCGCCTGGCCACCGCCGCGGACCCGCGCATCGAGCTGGTCGACACCCTCGGCGCCGTCGACTGCCTCGTCCACCTGCACCGGGGCGGCGCGTGCGACCGGATCGCGCACACCCTCGCCGAGCACGCCGCCCGCGCCACGCCGATCCTGACCTCCGACCACGGCGCGGTCGCCGAGCTGTTCGACAAGAACGCGGTGATCTTCGTGCCGTGCCGCCAGGGCGTCGAACCCGACGTCCAGGCCGCCGCCAAGCTCATGCGCGCCCTCGCCGAAGACCTGCCGACGGCCGTCGCGATCGGCCTCAAGGGACGCGACCACGTCCGCGCCACCCGTGACGTCGCCAAGGTCGGCGAGATCCTCCGCGAACGCGTCGAGCACGCCTACCGCGGCTGGCGCGCCCGCCGGGCCAAGCCCGCGCCGACCGTCGACCCGCTCAAGGCGCTGCACTCGGCGAAGCACGCCCTGCTGCGCCAACCCGACGTCGGCACGGCCAGCCGCACGCCCATGGCGCCGCAGCTGCGCAAGATGGTCCTGCGCGTCCTCGACCACTACGACAACCACATGCGCGACGTGCTCACGTCCCTGGTCGACGGGGTCGAGCGCACGGTCTCCGAGCTGGTCCGCCGCCAGGACGACATCTCCGGCGGCGTCGGCCTGAGCGAGCTGGAGGTGCTGCGCGCCGAGCTGGAACAGCACGCCGAGCACCAGGGCCACCTCGCCGACCAGCTCGTGGGCGTCGACGACGCCGTCGTCCGGGTCCGCGCGGACATGGCCGGCCAGGGACGGCGGGTGCGCGAGATCGAAGACGCGGTGGTCGCCGAGGCCGCCAAGCGCGCCAAGCAGGGCGACGCCCTGGCCCAGCGCATCGACAAGCTCGCCGTCGCGCTCGAACGCACCCTCGACCGGATCGACTCGCTGGAGTCCAAGGTCGTGGACGTGCTGCGCGACCGCGACACCAAGCTCGACGTCGGCCTGCGCGCCGCGAACCAGGCCCAGCAGACCGCCGACGCCCTGCGCCGCGTCGTCGTGCGCGAGCACGAACGGCACAGCGACTCCGTGCCGCGCAGCTCGCTCGTGCTGACCGACGTCGGCCTGCTGCGGCTGCCGTCGGACGACGCGTTCATGCTGCCGATGCTGTCCAGCAACGGGGTGTGGGAGAGCGACCTGTCCGAGCTGATCGACGCGGTCGTCGAGCCGGACGGGATCTTCCTCGACGTCGGCGCGTACATCGGGTACCAGACCGTGCGCATGCTCAGCCGGTTCGGCACGGGCGGTGCGGTGGTCGCGGTCGAGCCGTGCGAGTCGTCGCGGGCGCTGCTGCGGCACAACGTCGACGTCAACTTGCCCGAACGGGTGGCGCAGCAGCTCGTCCTGGTCGACGCCGCCGCGTGGGAGAGCACCGGCGAGCTGGCCACCCAACCGTCGTTGACGGGCGGGGTGTCGGTGGCGCCGCTGCCGGAGGGCGCCGGTGACGACGTGCCGCGGGTGCGTGCGGCCAGGCTCGACAAGGAGCTGGAGGCCGTGCCGTTGTTGCAGGGCCGCAAGCTGTCCGTCGTCCGGGTCGACGCGCCCGGTCGCGGTCATCGCGCGCTGGCCGGACTGGTGCGCCTGCTGCGCCGGGATCGCCCGCACGTGTTCCTGGACTTCTCCGCCACGGCGACGGCGGGTTTCGGCGACGATCCGGTCACGGTCTTGAAGGAGTTCCGGATCTGGGGCTACGACCTGGTGCCCGTGCCGACCCGCGAACCGGCCACGCCGGAGCAGATCGTCACCGCGATGGAGGGCATGCGGTCCATCTCGCTCTGGCTGCGACCCCGTCCGGTGGCGCCCAAAGGACCGGGTCCACAGGTGGCCATGCCGGCGCGCACCGCTCCAGCAGGCCGCTGACCAGGCGATTTGACACCGGCGAAGGTCATGAGTAACTTTTACCGAGTCGCCAGCAAGAACCTCGGAACGAGCGGTTGACACCGCGAATCGGGCCGAGTAGACTACTGCGGCGTCAAGCTCCCAGAAACGAATAAGCAGCACAGCGTGCTGCCTCCGCTCTGGAAACTGATACAAATTGAATGCTAAGCGAGTTTGTCGCGGAGCCGAGAAGCCGAAACCGGCCGATTTGACACCGCGAAAACGAACGAGCTAAGGTTTCACCACAGCAAGCGAAACACCGGAAACACAAAGCCCCGGAATGAACCGCGGTAAGACGCGGGACGTGATGGTGAGCGCGTGTTCTTTGAGAACTCAACAGCGTGCCGAATAGCCAGTAAATTTATGAACCTCGTCAAGAGGTTTCCTTTGAGATTGTTACTGGACAACT